>CAVAJX010000052.1:0-5023 GCA_963589235.1 bacterium
TAGACTTTATTTTATACCTTGTCAACATATTTATCGCCAAACCTTTACTTTTTTTCTACAATTACATTGTATCAGTTATTTACTTGTTTTACAAGAATCAATTATTTTCTAAAAATCATGAAATTATTGGAAATAGCTTAAAAACAAATTAAACAATGAAGGAAGTGAGTTGGTTAGTAATACTAACTAACTGAAAATAAAATCGACAGATGGTAAATATTATAACCAGTTTCAAAAATATGCTATTTAAACTTATTTTAAATCTTCCTTATTATATATAAAATCTACTATATTAACATTATTTATCCCATTTACATTTTTCTGAAATATTAAATCAAGTACAAATAAATATCTTGGGTATAATTCTCTAATTTCATAAAATGGCTTATATTCTCTTTTTTCAGTAGCGTCATCATCAATATTCTTTGATACTTGAATATAAAAATACTCATCAATTCCACGTCTAGCAATAAAATCACATTCAAGATTACCAATCTTACCAACACTTAAACTATAATTTTTACTTTTTAAATATGAAAATAAAACATTTTCTAAAACAGGACCATAGTTAATTCTGTTGTCAGTATTTAATGCAAAATAAATACTTAAATCAGCCAAATAGTATTTTTTTTCACCATCAAGTACTTTCTTAGACTTAATATCAAACAAATTACATGGATAAATTATTTTAGCTTTTTCTAGTGTTTCAATGTAATTTTTAATAGTCCTTCTGTCTATATTTATTTTTTCATTTTTATCTAAATAATCCCGTATACTACCTACAGAAATAATTGAACCAAAGTTATTAATAACAAATTTTTGAATAACTTCAAACAATGCCTTATCCTTAATTTTCTTATGAGTTTTAATATCCTTTTCAAATATTTGCTTAATAACATTTTCTGTATACAACAACTTATCTTCATATTTATCATAATATAAAGAACCTGGAAAGCCACCATTTCTTATAAACTCTTCAAATTCTTTATATATATTAGTATCAACTTCTTTTCCAATAAATCTTTTCATATTGACATATTCATAAAAATTCAAAGGTAACATTTCTATTTCAACGTATCTACCAGTTAATTTCGTAACTAGTTCACCAGATAATAAATAAGAGTTTGATCCTGTTAAAAATATAGAAAAATTATTCTCTTCTCTATATGAATTTATTATTTTTTCAAAGCCTTTTACGTTTTGAACTTCATCAATAAACAAATATTTAAAGTCATTGTCTAATACTAGTGAATCAATTAATTTTTCTAATTGTTCTGGTTTTCTAATATCTTTATATATTTTTTTATCTAATTCAATATAAATAATATCTTTTTCTTTAACACCAGTTTCCTTCAATTCTTCAATTATTGTTTTTAATAAATAGGACTTGCCACATCTTCTTATTCCAGTTATGACTTTTATCATTGTATCATTATAAAATCCTCTAATTTTGTTTAAATAGTCTTCTCTTTTATATATTATTTCCATCTTTATCACCTAAATCGATTATATACTATTTTAGAAAATAAAGCAAGTTATCGACCAGTTTCAACTATACGTATGCATTTTTTGGTCGATAACCTGTGCTTTTTTCTATTATATTATGATTTATCAATAATCTTGAATAACATATGGATCATCTACTGTTACTGTATCAATACTGAGTATATCTTTGAACTAGGTACATTAGATACTGTACATTCCACTGGTGTATTCATATCATAATTAACTGTATAGTTATCTTTTAAAACAGTAGTTTTTGTAGAAGTATATGTTACTGATGTATTACCTATTTTATAATATACATCAGTTTCTGTATGAGTTGGATATATTCCACCTTTTCCTATTAAATCACTATTTAGATTTATATCAATTGTAAGTTCTGCTTCTGTTCCTGACTTTAAATTATCTAAATTCCAAGTAACTTTATTATTATTTATTGAGGCACTACCTGATGATGTAGTTATATCTGTTACATTATCTAAATTAAAATAATTAGTATCTACATAATCTGTTAAAATTAACTTTTCATAATTAGCTGTACCAACAGAAGCTTTATATAAAAACTTCTTTAAATTACTAGTATTAGCTATAAACTGATTATCAGTAATATTCTTAATACCAGTTAATACAGTATCACCTAACATACTACCAGATGTATCAAGTACTAAAATTACATCAGTATAATCATTCTTTAATTTTTCTACTGTGTTTAGTTTTATATTTATTCTAGCCTTCCCTTTACTTAGCCAGGATGCAGTCTTAGTTATTTGCCAAGAACCTTCATCGGTATTTGAACAAGCTAATGTAGTTGATGGTATAGTTACACTTGATACTGGTGTTAAACTAGCTAGCGAACAACTTATAAACACTATTAAAAGCCCTATTAAAACAATAGAGCTTATTACATATTTCTTATTACTTAAAAGTTTGGCACAATTAAAACGTCTGTCTGTCTAAGGATAGACTTTATTTTATACCTTGTCAACATATTTATCGCCAAACCTTTACTTTTTTTCTACAACTACATTGTATCAGTTAATTACCTGTTTTACAAGAACTAACCATCACTCCAGAAAACATAAATCTTTATTTTAAATAAATTTATAATATTTTCAAAATATTATACATCTTTATAAGAACCTAACTAGTCGGAACAACATATGGACTAGTCATACTACCATCACCAGATGTATAAGAAATACCAGATTTCAAAGTAATAGCTGGTCTTAATCCATAATTTTTATATGCATAATTATAACTAAAATAACCATTAGCAGCAATAAATCTTACATCCGCAACATCTGGTCCATAATAATTAGGAGTCATAGTCCAATAAGTACTACCAGTTACCCTAGCCAAACTACCACCTAATAAATTTAGTTCATTAGCACTTATTAACGCAACAGGATATTTAAGTTTTGCATAACTATTTGAAACACCAAAACTAAAAGAAGTACTCGAACACAATAAAGCAGTACTTAATGTATTACCAGTAAACAAGAAATTATCACTCATAGTAGCGTTATTAGGATTCCATCCACCATAACTAGATATACCTCTATCATTACAAAATATAGAATCTTCCAAATATGACTCATAAGAAAGTAAATAATGTTCATACCAAGCATCAACTGCTTTCTTTATAGTAGAATCAGTTGAATTAGTACTACTATAAGTAAAAGAAAAAACAGCATCACCAATTATTTTACCAGAAGATAAAGTTATATAATACATATACTGGTCATCAATATTATGTATATAATAAACATTTTCACATTCATCACTTGAATTTAAACAAGTATAATGATAACTACCCAAAGTAAATACATTAGTACTATCTAAATAGTTCCATAAAGTAACAGATGAACTACTAAGAGTATATTTACCATTAGAATAAGACACATTATTCGCAAACTTAATATTATTTGAAGTAATATAATTATAATTTTTCTTAGTACTAGAAGTAACATAATTAACACTAGTATTTGAAGAACTAGATTTAAAAACATATTTACCAACCAATTTACTATAATTAGAAGTCCAAGTAGTTGGATCAATAGAAGAAGGATTAGATGGAGTATAAGTTCCCGAATTTTCAGTATAACTATCACTATAATAAATAGTATTATTTGACTTATAAGTGTCTAAACTAATACCAGATGTAAGTTCTATATAATACATAACATCATCAACCACATCTACAACATAAAATACTTTTAAAGCAACACTTGAACTAGAAGTAGTTCTAAAAGTATACTTACCCTTTGCATTAGAAGTAGACGATACTTTGGAAGGATTAGTTAAACTATATTTTTTAGTAGATGAATTATATGAATATGAACTAGCAAAATAATATGAAGTAGAAATAGAAGCAGACTTTAAAACTGTATTAGTAGAAACAGTAGTTTTACTAGTATTATAATTTTCATCATACATATAACCTACATAAGCAGGAGAATCATAAGAAGCATTATATACCATTGTACCAAATTGTGAATAATGAGAATTACTATTAATTTCAAATACATATCCCTCAGTATCAGAATTATATGATTCAACATAATATAAAGTACTACAAGTACCAGCTGAATTACTAGAAAGACAGGTATATTTTCCAATCATATTTTCATAATTAGAAGATGACCAAGTACCTTGACTAAGGGTACCAGATAATTTAAATAATTTAGTAGAAGAATTATATTCATAATTAGTTCCGTAATAATAATTAGAAGATAAAGTAACTGAAGTTCTACTATTATATCCAACATGAGTCCCTCTATCAGTTCCACAACTACCATTTGAATCGGGCTCACCGTTATAAATCATTCTAACTCCACCCGTATCAATGGTTCTAATCATTTGCCAACACATACCAGCAAATAAAACATTATTTTTATTAAGAATAGCACTCTCCTCATCATCAGTTTCACCATGATAATAATAAATAGTATTTGTTCCATTTCCATAAATAGAATCCTGATGAGTTCCAGTATATGTAGCTCCAAGAGTTCCAGAAGTAGCTTCATTTTGTAAAACCTTATAAAGAGTAACAGACTCTTCTACAGTACCAGATGATGATTTAGTAATGGAAAGTTTAGACCAAGTTGCTTTCAATGTAACATTCTCTTCAGGCATAATAAAATTATCATCATTTACAAAATCAACAGTATCATCAACCATTTCCCAACCTTTAAACTGATAACCCAAACATACAGGAACAACATCAGGTAAAGTTACAGTATCAAAAACATAATACTTACTTGAAACAGGCATATTAGAAACTGTACAAGTACTTGGAGCATTTTCTTCATAATTAACGGAATAATAATTAGATAAAACAGGTGTTAAACTAGAAGTAACTGATTCATTATTATTATCAATATCAGACATAACAAATAAAGAAGAATTAGTTTCATATAAATCCATAATAGATAAATATTTATCTTTTAAACTAATATCAATAGTTAATTTATTATTACTACCAGAATCATAATTATTAATATTCCAAATAACTTTATTA
>CAVAJX010000053.1:0-14730 GCA_963589235.1 bacterium
AATTCATTTATCATTAGTTTTTGGTTCCACCAACACTATTTGACATTGAACCTCAATAAATACGCTATTTTCTAACTACTTTTTATATAATATTAAACTTCTTCATTACCATCAACTATCAAGTCAGATAAAACATAATCCTTCATTTTAGTAACATTCTTATCAGAAAAGTCAACTTTAACATATTGCATATCTCCAGGTTGTATTTCATTAAAGTAAACAGTTAAAGGAGAAGAACTATCTGGTGTAAAGATAAAGTTACCACCAATCTGTGCATTAACCTCATCTGTATTAATAAGTACAAATCCTAAACTCCCAGTATTATCATCTAAGTATTCAATAGAAACTGTATCAATACATAAACCACCTACACAATGTCTACCAGTTATTTCATCATAAAAAGATCTTTTATCTATAATTGATGGTTCATTATTATTTTTTTTACTTTTAGTACTAAACACTTGAGTAAATACTCCAGCTCCTATAAGAATAACTGCCACAATAATAATCCATATAATATACTTTTTTTTCATAAACATAACTCACTTTCTTAAATATGATACTTACTAGAATTAAGACGTTTTAGATGGGAAAGGACTATATGTAAACTTACTATTGTTGTATGTAACATTAGTACCCTTATTAAGAATCTTATAAGTACCATCAACATATTTTCCAGCAGCAAATCCAATAGTTTGAGGACAAATTAATGTAGGTGATTTATTACCTTTCCATCCTTTCAATACATAATATCCTTTTTTAGCATAATAATTATTACCTTCTTTACAAACAATAAAATGTGCAGTTGTATGGTAATGTCCTGCATCACACTGCCATTGATATCCAGTATTTCTAATATCATAATCAACGTAAGTGCAGCCATCAGGATTAGTGTCACTATCAGTTTTTGTATCCGTAGTTGAATTATCCGAGCTTTCTCTATTTATTATTATTGGTATTTCTTTAGTATTACCAGCAACATCCCTCAAAGTAACTACAAAATACCGACAACCTATTGCTAAAGCATTTTTGATATCTCTTGTTTTTTTAGTAGCAATACCATCAGCATCATATGTAGTTGAACTATATGAGTACGTATATGTTGTTAAACTATTTTTAGTAGAGCATTTTCCTTTAGCCATACCTTTTGTATTATATCCAACATCAAAATATCCAGAAACTCCTGACACACTATCTTGAGCACTAATTTTTAAATTAATAGAAGAATCAGTAGTATAAGTATTACTTGTCCAACTATCACGAACATTATCAGCCGTTGTACCAGAACCATATGTTATAGAAACACCTACAGGATTGGTGCCACTAACCGTATTTGGTGGAGTCTTATCAACTTTAAATTTAACTGTAAATGTTCTAGCATTTCCAGCCATATCAGAAACTGTATAAACAGCAGTTCTATAACCATTCGCTACACCATCACTATATGTCGCACTACCAGAACCATTTGATAATACAAATGTCCTATCAGACTGTTTAGTTTCATTACTGTATTCACCTGAGCTCTTATATAAAACTCTATATACAGAGCCAGCACCAGACATAGCATCCTTAACAACTAAATTTTCATTAGTAATTGCATTCTTACTATTTATCCAATAACCATATTCATATTCAGAATTTGCGGCAGTTTCAGTTTTTGTATTGGCAGAATCAGCTGTAAATATAGTTTTACTACCAGCCATAAACGTAGTGCTAATATCAGGAACTACCGTATCTATTTTTCCTTTGAAAATAATTGTAGTAGTATTTCCAGCTCTATCTTTTACTGAATATTCCAAATATCGATAACCATCAGCAATATTTTTAGAAGAAGAGCTATCATTACTTAAATCTCTTTCATATGTATTAGCAATAGTAGTAACATAAGACGTTTGACCAGCAGCATTATATTTAGCAATAGGTTTATCAACTATACCAGAACCAGTATCAGAAACTGTTATACCGTCTTTAAGTTTACTTGTTATCCATCCAGAATATTCATAGTTACAAGTATTTTTACCTTCACATGAATAAGTTTCAAAAGTATTACCATCACTAGTCTTAAAAAAACTCAAGTTAAGTTTTGGCGGTGTTTTATCTATTTTAACTCTAATAGTACCCTTAGTTATATTACCCGCTTTATCAGTAACAGAACATTCAATTACACGGAAACCATCATCAAGTCCATTAGCGGTAAACACATTATTGGAATCAAACTTTTTACTACCAGAAACTCCATTCCAGTTAGTATTAGGATTACTGCCAAAATCGTCAGAAGTATTATAATTAACTTGTAATTTTTCATTAACACCAGATTTGTTATCTGTAGCACTAATACGTACGTTAGGAGTTGCTGAGCCAGATTTACCAACCCAACTATCGTAAGTATAAGTATTACTTGTTGCTGTACCTTTATAAACTGGTGAAGTAAAGTCCTTGTTAGAATTAATTATTTGCATAGTAACTTCTGGACTAATTTGATCAATTCTAACTTGATAAACTTTATCACTCCAAGCAGAAACTCTTCCATTCTTGTCAACTACACGTATTCTAAACTTCATATCAGTTTCACCATCGAAAGTATATGATTTAGCATTACTACCAAAAGACTCACTTTTAGCATTAAATGATATATTATTAAAATCTGTACTATACTCAAAATGATCTATATCAGACGAACTCAAACCATCAACCGTAAAGTTACCAATCCAGATTTTTTTATTTGTCCAACTGCCATCATAATCATCACCATTTTGGTTCTCATATTTCAAATCAGCACCTTCTATAGTAAAATCTCCAATAGTTCCACTACCGCCGCCTACACAAGTACCATATTCAGAACTACTCATCAAATCACCATTATCATTAAATGTTTTAGTTTCAGAATGAGCTGAACATGTTAGTTGAACAGAATATGAATGATCCTTTAAAACAGTTTTATCTTTATCTGCACAATCAAAAACATAAACTTCTGCACTACACTTTTTGCTCTTATCAGCCGGATCTACTAATGGATCTAAATAATTAAGTTCAACAAGATTATTAATATCAGCTTTAGTATACGTTGGTGCTAAAAATCCCTTAACACTATCATCATTAGTATTAATCCTATAGTTTTTTACTGCATCATATACAGTTTTATACATATTTTCATATGAAAAATCTTTAGTTTTAGTTACATACTTATAAACTGCTGGAACGGCAATAGCAGATATAATACCAAGTATTACAACAGCAGCCAAGATTTCAATCAAAGTAAAACCTTTATTATTCTTACGTTTCATACACACTCTCCTTACTACAAATTAGCAAAATACTAACTACATACAATTGTATTCTAATAAAATTATAACACAAAAAAGGCCTTAGTCAAAGCCAAAGTCTATTTTGAGTTTCGGTTTTTTACATGCACCTCTTATTAAATTTCAACATAACTTGAATAAGTTACGAAAAATATCAAATTTTTCTTGTCATATTTGAATTTATCTCACAACAAATAGAACATAGATATATGTCCATTTTTTTATAATATAAGTTAACTTTATATACAGTTTCATTTCTAATTGTTTGTACTTTTTTCATTTTTGATACTTCTTCAACACTTCTTCTTATTCCTTTAAATAATAATACTCTTTTGTCATCTAGTCTTACTACAAATTTATGTTTATTTTTTTCCATATAATTAAATATCTTATTGTCATCATATCCTCTATCAAAAATTCCAACAAAGTTTAAACCAAACATTTTTTCTGCTGCTTTTATACTTTCTAATGTATACATATTTTTACTTATAAAATTTTTACTTTTACATGAATATATTTTACTATATATACTTATTGGCTGTTTCTCATTTTTTGTTAAGGCCGTAGCTTCACATACATGATATCCATTTACTATTCTTTTATCCTGACTTGAGGCATCTATTACTCTATCTAAATCTTCTAGCTTTTTACTATATTCTTTATTTATATCACTATCATCAAATAAAATTATCGGATTATTCAAATCAATATTTTTCTTTACCTCATCTAAATAATTATTCCATATTACTTCTTTTTCATCATCATACATATTACTTAAATTATCACACAATCTCTCTATCGTATAATTTAGTTTAATATTTTCATCTAATGCTCTTGATATTTCTGATATTAAGCAACTTCCGTTTTTAGCTAATCCATATTGCATATCCATTACAAATTTAGAAGTAGACTTATTTACACCTTCTGAAAGTTTTTTTGAAAAATTTAAAATATCTCTTTTCATTTCATAGCAATTCATTGTAAAATTATTCATAGGAAATACCTCCAATTATTTTTGTTTAATTTAAATTTTTTTTAGACAACTAAATTATACTAAACAAAGGAGAATATTTCCTTATTTTTAGAGCAAAAAAGTGAATCTGTGGAAAACACAAATTCACTTTTTTTATGTCAATAATTATTTTTACCTAAATTCAAAGAATTAAAAAATAATTATCGAATATTTATTCAACAATTGTTTCTAATTTTTCTGTTAAAGAATTATATATTTCTATTTTTCTTACTCTTTCATCATTTAAAAGACCATGTTCTTCTAATTGTCTTTTAACTTCCTTTGCCACGCCAACAGACCCATCTATTAAAGTAACTCCTGGCATTTCTTCTAATATTTCCTTTTTTATAAATGGATAATGTGTACACCCTAAGACAATAGAATCAATATTTTTATCTTTATAATCTTTAAAATCATTCTTTAATATTTCTTTTATCTTTTCTTTATCATCATCTTCAATTGCCCTCGCAAGACCAGGACAAGCTAATAAATAAATCTTTTGATCATATCTTTTATTATCTCTAATTAATTCATAAGTTCTTTCAGATTCAATAGTCGCTGGTGTAGCCATTACTAACGTATTTTTAAATCTCTGATCACACGCTACTTTAATAGCCGGAACTGTACCTACAAAAATAATATCTTTAAAAGTCTCTCTTAACCTTTTCATACATCTAGTAGTAGCTGTATTACACGCAATAACAATTAACTTACATCCTTTATCTATAAGTCTCTCTACTACATTACTAACTATCTTAAATAACTCTTCATCGCTCTTTTCACCATATGGATTATTTAAACTATCTCCATAATAATAAAAATCTTCATATAAAAGTATTTCTTTCAATTTATCAAGAATACTTAAACCACCAATACCCGAATCAAATACTCCAATTTTTTTTATCATTTGTATCACAGCTTTCTACTCTTTTATAACTTTATTACTAGACTTAATATGATTACCAATAATATCTGATACTTCTAATATTGTAACAAAAGCACTCTCATCCATTTCTTCAACTATATGTCTAAGTTCAAATATTTCAGCTCTTGTTAAAACACAATATAATACTTCTTTTTCTCCCGATATTAATCCTTTTCCTCTAATAGTTGTTGTAGTTCTACCTAACCTATTATATATCTCACTAGATAAATGATTACCTTTACTAGTAACAATCAAAGCTGCTTTAGCTTGTTCCATACCTTCAGATACAAAGTCAATTACCTTAAATGTAATAAAATAAGTAAGTAAAGAATACATTGCTCTATCAAAACCAAAGATAAATCCCGCAACAGTATAAATAATCAAGTTAAATAACAATACAACTTGTCCAACAGATAAACTAGTATTCTTACTAATAACTATTGAAACAGATTCAGTTCCATCAACACATCCACCAAAGTGTATAACTAATCCAACACCAACACCAAGTATTAAACCTCCATATACTGTCGCTAATAACATTACTTCAGTAAAAGGTTCTACTCCTCTTAATACTTCCAAAAATATTGAAAACAAAACCATTGAATAAACTGTTCTAGCTAAAAACCTTTTACCTAAATTCTTATATCCAACATAAACAAATGGAATATTTAAAACTAAAACTAATAAACTCATAGATAATGAACTAAGTTTTGAAATAATAATAGATACACCAGTAACTCCACCATCTAATATAGTATTAGGTATTAAAAAAGTCTCTAACGCTAAAGCTGCTAAAAAAGAACCTAAAGTAAGCATTACAAATGAAATTAGTATTTTAAAATAATTATTACTTTTAATTTTTTTCAATCAAACCACTTCCTCTACTATCTAAATTATATTAAATATATAGTCATTTTTCAAGAAAAAAGAACTCAAATTACTTATGAGTTCTCTTTGTAATTATAAATGATACACCCTTTTTTTCATTATTAATGGTTATATCATAATTCATAATATTAAGTGTCTTTTTAACAATAGATAAGCCAAGCCCGAACTGACCCTTGATCCCTTTCCGGAACGGAGTAAAAATTCCTTCTAGGTAATCATTACTAATATTATCTCCGTCATTATATAAAATTAACTTGTTCTGCTTAGCTGTAATTTTTATAGTCGTAGTAGCATATCTTATAAAATTCCCTAATAAATTATCAAGTATTGTTTCCCAGTTTTCAACAGTACCTACAAATTGACTTTTCTTATCATATTCAACTATAAAGTTCAATTCTTTTCTATGGAACTTAAACTTTTCAACTTCCGTCTTAATAATTTCCTCCATATCAACTGGTACTAACTCAATATTTTTAGAATCTTTAAGATAATCAAGTTTATTTAAGTAAAGAAGTGAGTGTACTTTTTGTTCTAATTTTGAAGTCTGTTCTTTAATAACGCTAAGTGCTGTAGCTTCATCTTCAACGTTATCTTCAACAGCTTCTATATATGATTTTATAACGGTGAGAGGTGTCTTAAAATCATGTGATATATTTTGATACATCTGATTACGATATTCTTCTTGATTTATTAAAGAAAGTCGCATATCTTCTATTGCTAAACCTAATGATTTGATTTCATCGTCCACTTCAAAATCTAATTTATGATTATAATCCGGGTTATCAATATTATCAACTTTATCCTTTAGCTTTTCTATTTTTCTAACTATAATAGTAGACCAAGCTACAAGAATAAGTCCTATTAATAAACATGTACCAAGTACTATAGGAAATATTGAACCTAATATTTCTGTCTTTGTTTTATTGATATAACTGTCATTTGTAATCGCAATTTTCTTAACTCTTTCATTTTTGATAGCGTAATAATAATAGTATTTATGTTTATATTCTATCTTACCATATTCATTAGTAATCTTCTTCATCAATGAACTAACATTATCTATACCAAGTTCATCTTGTAAATTCTCAGTAGTTAAAACATTATCTCCTACAACATAAATATAGGCTATCTCGGTATCTAATAATTTATAATCTACGTTGGCATTAACTAATTGTAATGGTTCTCTAAGATAATTATATATGTTGTTTTCCGCAACGGGTATTAACATTTTAGGTAGTACTAAACCAAGTATTATAAATAATATAACAAATATAAAACCTACAAGCCAGACTAATTGTTTGCTTAATTTATTAATATGTTTCATGATAGTCTGTACCCATACCCGTAGATAGAATTAACATTAAGTTTAGGTAATTTCTTTCTAATTCTTCTAACTAAGTCATCAACTACTCTATCAGAACCAAAGTAATCTTTACCCCAAACTTCATCTAATATTTCTTCTCTAGTAAAACACTTATCTTTATTTTTTATAAATAGTACTAACAAGTCAAATTCTAATGTTGTAAGCTTTATCTCTTTATCATTTTGTAATACTATTCTCCTAGTTAAATCTATAGTATAAGTATCATATGTAAGTATATTATTATTGTTATCATCCTTATAAACTCTTTTTATAATTTTATTAACTCTAAGAACAAGTTCTTTACTAGAATAAGGTTTAGTAATATAATCATCGCTTCCAAGTTCAAGTCCCAGTATCTTATCTAAGTCTTGATCTCTAGCTGATGTAAATATAACTGGAACATCTTCATCTTTTTCTCGAATAGCTTTAATTATGTCATACCCGTTAATATCATCACCAAGCATAATGTCTAAAATCCATATATGAACGACATTCCCAATATAGTTAATGGCATCACTTCCTTTAGTAAATGAAACAACATTATACCCGGCTTTTTCTAAATACGTTTTTATTAAACTTGCTAAATCAACTTCATCTTCTACCAAACAGACAGTATACATCTATAATCACCACCATATGTAAGTAGTATAGCACTTTTATCTAAATAATTCTATATCTCTATAAGCATCCCTCCCTATATATATAAAGTAAAGTAGTAAAATGCTAATTAATAATTATTTTCTTTTCTTATACTTATTCCTCCTTTCTACATCTTAATCATACTACTTAATTGTTGTCGAATTATTGTTAATTTATGGGAAATTATGTGAAAAAAAATAACTATTCAAAATAGTTATTCTAAATCCAATATAATTTTTTCTATTTCTTCCCAAGATTCAACTCGAAACTCTACATCTAAATATCTTTTCTTATCATCAAATAACAAAGTATTAATATTCATCTTCTTACATGCTAAATAGTTATTAAAGTCATCATCTATCATAAGATCTATTTTTTCAATAGTGCAAATCTTTGCTTTGCCCTCTTTGTAACAAGCTCCATAGTATTTATCAAATCTAATACCATTACTTGAAAGCCAAGCTTTAGTAGCTTCGGTCATTCTATCAAAACCAGATATATAACTATCACTTCTCGCTGTAACAATAATTATTTCATTATCAAGAGATATTTTTTCAAATACTTCTCTAAAATCAGGTTTCAAAGTATTATTATTTATAATCTTTAAAATATTCTTAATATAAAAGTCTCCCAAATACTTATCATTAAACTCTTCAACAGAAATGTTTTTTTCATTAATATATGTATTAGCTAAATCCCAAAACAACTCCTCTGTATTACAAATTGTATTATCAATATCTATTCCTATTCTCAAAAATTTATACCTCCAACTTCTCTAATTCTAAAATAGCTTCTTCAAAATTAGAAACACCAATGATTTTTATATCATAGTTATTTTTCTTTTTATATTTAATAGCCTCTTTATAATTTTCACCAGCTGGTACTAAGAAAACATCTGCTTTTTTAGATACAGCTCCTGCTAATTTATATTTAACACCACCAATAGAGCCAATACTACCATCTTTTTCTATTGTACCAGTACCAGCAATCTTTAATGACTTAGTCAAATCATCTTTAGTTAACTGATCATATATCGAAAGAGCCGTAATAAGTCCAGCAGAAGGACCTTGTTCCATACTCTTAAACTTAATAGTTACCTCAGGATCGGTCTTATAACTACTAACTTCTTGTACATAAATACCTAATATAAGTCTATCCTCTTCCTTATATATTTTACTTTTAATTATCTTTTCCTTATTATTTCTAATAACCTTAACTTTAATAATGTCATTTTCCTTATGTTTTTTTATACATTCACTAACATCACTATTATTATTAATTTTAACTCCATCTATTTCAATTATTTGATCCCCTACTTTAAAATCATTATAATCCTTCATAACTGAAATAACATAAACTTTAGTATCTATCTCTTCATAACTTTTATTAGCTAGTTTATACGCCCATTTAATAGCGTTAGAATTAGAACTAATTAAATCAAGATGACTTCTAAAACTGATATCTTCAATACTCTCTTCATCATCATATTTATAGTCATTAGCACTTTCTCTTTCCCAACCGGGAATAACATAACTAAGTAAATAAGGACCTAATCTTCCATTTAATTCCGAAACAAAACAAATATTAAAACTGCCTTCACTCTCATAACCAGAAGTTACACTTACTCTTTTAGAAATATCACTTATATCTCCACCAATAATAATATAATAATTAACAGGCCATAAGAATAAAATAGTAGAGACAACCATAAAAATAATAAACTTATACTCTTCAACTATTAATTCCTTAAGCCAAGTAAAAATCTTTTTAAACATCTTATCACCTTACCTAATTATAACAAAGAAATGGAGAAATATGAAAAAAAAATATCAAAACAAAACAATTATTATATTACTATTATTATTATTAATTCTTTACACTATTAATTCACCCTTAGTAATAAAAAGTATTATTTCATATACAAAATTATTTATAACTAAGTTATTTCCCACAAACTTTATCTTTTTTATAATGTCAACTATCCTAATAGAACAAGGATTAATTGAACTTCTAAGTAAAAAATTCAAACTAAATGGCAGTATCTTTTATGTAACAATTATGAGTATTTTATCAGGTATACCATCAGGTGCTAAATACACAAAAGATCTTTTAGATAAAAATATTATTTCTCAAAAAACAGCCAATTACTTAATAACTTATACTCACTTTCCTAATCCTATGTTTGTTCTAGGTACTGTAACTACTCTGATTAATTATAGAACTGCTATAAAAGTTCTATCCGTATTAATACTAAGTAATTTAATAATTGCTTATATTACTAAACCAAGAGAAAAAGAAAACTATTATTTTCCAGAAACAACTCCAAAAGACTTTGCTTCATCCTTATCAAAAGCCATAACAGACTCTCTAAAAGTAATTTCTATAATATATGGAACATCAGTATTTTTTTATTTAATAACTGTAATTATTAATGAATATTTAACTTTAAATTCTTTTAACTATGTAATTTTATCAGGCATCTTTGATCTAACAAAAGGACTATTCTCTACCATATTAATATCTAATAAGTTATTAAGATCTCTTCTAATTATTATTTTCTTTACCTTTGGTAGTCTATCTATTCATATCCAAATAAAAAGTATTATTGCTAATACTTCTATTAAATATAAAAATTTTCTTTATGGAAGAATCATTCAAATAATGATTTCTATTCCAATGTTTTTATTATTATATCTTATCTAAAGAAATTTATGGGACAAGCTATATTAATTCCATATTTAGTTGAAAAGTCTGGATGATAAAATCTAATGTCAATAGATAAAATATCATTATCAGTATTTATATTTATATCACTCATTCTTAAATCCAAAACTTTACATCCTTCATCATTTTCACCAGATCCTAAATCAGGAAATTCATACTCTATTAAATCTCCCTCTGGTCCATAAGAAATCGAAAAATAATCATTCTTTCCAGATGTACAAGATCCAGATCCTTCAACACCATAATCATTAGCTAAAACTCTTTTTATTACTAATTGTGATTTAGTACCATCTCTAAAAGAAAGATCAAGTGTATAAGTTTCTGGAGTAATAGCATTTGTAGTAGAATCGACCTTAAATTCTTTATAATCAACAATTACATCTATTAAACCTTTCATAATCAAATCATCTTGAATCTCTTTCGTTAATAAGTTTTTATATGTCATAATTTGATTTTTTTCAGATTCTATATTTTGTTTATTCTTATATGATTCAACTGATCCATATAAAGAAACAACTATAATAGCTAAAAGTACAAAAGAAATAAGTATTTCAATAGTAGTTATACCCTTATTATTAAGTTTCATATACCTAGCACCTACTTCCCTTTAATATTTCAATAGTAGAATAATTATAATAAACATTATCATCTATTGTATTTTTAAATTCAACAACCATTCTGTAACAAGCACCATTTAAAGAAGATACCTTAGAATAAGTTGGCAAATACGCTACATAATCCTGTAAACCAGAACTAAATACATTAGAATTATTTGCATCAACTAATCCTTTAAAATTATTATTATCAGAAGCATCATCTCTATTACCAAGTTTATAATTTGTAATATACATATGTTGTACACCAAAACGTGACCATAAGTTTTTACAAATTTTTATCGCTGTAGCATCAGTTGCTACAATATCATTAGAACAATTAAATTCATGATATAAATTATTAGTAATATCATTTTGAATATTTGTAAAGTCAACACTATCACTTTGAATTATTCTTTTAAACCAAAACGTCGCGTATTTACTGTCAATATCATCATAAGCTTCTCTCTTCTCATATTCACCCATAATTGGATAAAAATTAGAGTAAATAACAGAAAAAATTGCTGCTACAAAAACGGCTACTACTAAAGTTTCAACAAGAACAAAACCTTTACAATTAAATTTTAACATTTTATAACTTCACTCCTTGCTATTCTCTTAAATCTATTATATAATAAACTATAGAAAAATACCATACAGAAAGTAAAAAGGGGCTGAAAAAATGGTAGAAAAGGAAGAAAAAAAGGTGTCAAAAGGCGCTGAAACCAACATGGTTGCGTTTGATTTTGAACGTACTCCAATAACTCAAGTTGCCGATTACATCATTATTACTGCATCTAAAAACAATACATCAGATATCCATTTTGACCCTAGGGAAGATGGAATGATGGTTAGATTCCGTATCGATGGTGATTTACAAGACTATACATATATACCAAAAGCTTATGAAAGAAACCTAACTACCCGTTTAAAAATTCTAGCAAACATGAACATTACTGAATCAAGATTACCTCAAGATGGTGCTATTAAAGGTGAATTTGGTGGTAAATACCTAGACATGCGTGTGTCTTGTCTTCCATTAAACGAAGGTGAAAAGATCGTTATTCGTATCTTAGACTATACAAGAAGTTTACAAGGAATTGACAGTTTGGGATTTAATCCTACAAACTTAGCTAAGCTTAAACGTATGATGGGTGTTCCAAACGGAATTATTCTAGTTACCGGAGCTACTGGTTCAGGTAAATCTACAACTGTTTACTCAATATTACAAGGTTTAAATAAACCTGAAATCAATATTATAACAGTTGAAGACCCTATCGAAATGAACATCGAAGGAATGAATCAAGTCCAAGTTAACGCCGAAATTGGTATGACATTCGCTGCTGCCCTACGTTCTATCTTACGTCAAGACCCGAACGTTATACTAATCGGAGAAATTCGTGACTCTGAAACAGCTCAAATAGCCGTTCGTGCTTCTATTACAGGTCACTTAGTTCTATCTACTATCCATACCAACAACTCATTATCAACTATTGAACGTTTACTAGATATGGATGTTGAACGTTACTTATTATCAACTGCCCTAACTGGTATTATTTCTCAAAGACTTGCTAAACAATTATGTACAAAATGTAGAGTTGAAAGAGAAACAACAAAATACGAGAAAAAAGTATTTAAAAGATATATGAATCGTGATATCGATAAAATATATGACGCTAACCCAGAAGGTTGTGAACATTGTCGTAAAGGGTACAAAGGACGTATTGCTATTCAAGAAGTTCTAGAATTAGATGATGAAATCAGAAATGCCTTAACAAACGACAAAATGAAAAAAGAAGAATTAAGTGAAATGGTATATACAAACAAAACAATTACCATGCTTCAAGATGCTTTAGGTAAATGTATTGCTGGCTTAACAAGTTTTGAAGAAGTATACCGTGTTATTGAAATAGAAAGTGAACCAGGTGAAGAAACAGAAGGATATCTTACAAAAACAATTAGTGAAGAAAAACAAGATGAAGTACCTACTACAAACGAAGTTACCGCAACACCTACTGCCAGTGTAACACCAATTATATCTGCACAAAAAGTACAAACAACAGTAGGAACTGTTCCAACAAAGCCAATTGTTCCAACAACTCCTACTGTTCCGATAACACAAGCAACAACACCAACTGTTTCTGTACCAGCAACAATGGCAACAACCCAAGCAGCTCCTGCTACACCAGTAACAGTACCAGCAACAACAAATCCAACACCAGTTACAGTTCCAACACAAACAACGGTACCTACTAAGGTAACAACTCCAGCAGTAAGTACAACACCTGTACAAACACCAATGCCAGTTGTAAACTTAAATAATAAAACTGATGTAAAACCAGTTATAAATATACCAAGCACAACCGTACAACAAAATGTTCAAGCACAAGCAAAAACAACTCCCATAGTTACTACTCCAGTACAAACACCAGTGCCAACTACGTCTCCAGTAACTCAAACAATACAAATTCCAAAAGTAGAAACAAAAAGCGCCTAACAAAAGCGTTTTTTTCTTTGCCAAAATCATCATAAAAAAGGAATTAAAACACTGTTCTAATTCATTTCTTCAATTAACTTAAGTATCTCTTCATTAATATCTTCAATACTTCTAAGTTCTCCCTCTTTAACACATTCAATTTTATCCCAGTTATATAATTCAACTAATTCTAAATATGCTCTTTCAGCACCTTTTAAATGTTCTGGAGACTTTTCATTTTCATCTAAATTAACTCTGTTTTTCTTTAACTCACATGAATATTCATAAGGAACATGTAAAAATATTGTCTTATCAGGTTTAGGTAATTGTAATAACCAGTATTCTAACTTATCTATCCATTGATACATATTAAATCTTTCATCTTTATCTTTTATTTTACTACCTTGATGAGCTAAATTAGAAGTAGTATATCTATCAAGTAAAACATAATAACCTTCATCAAGTAACTTTAATGCTTTATCAATATTATACTTTCTATCAGCGGCATAATATAAACAAGATACTTTAGGATCTACATTAGGAGCTCCTTCTTTAAAATATCCTTCACATATCTCTGGCTTACCTAAATATGCACCACCAACTATTTTACCAGTAGGAGTATCATACATTGGAAAACTAAAATATGCACACTTCTTACCTAAAGATTTTAATTTTTCTACTAATAATTTTGACTGTGTTTCTTTTCCTGAACAGTCAGTTCCTTCTATAACAATAATCTTTCCAGTCATAATAATCACTCCTCGTATAATAGTTTTTGTAAGTGATTTATTTTTAATATTTTACTTAC
>CAVAJX010000054.1:0-23969 GCA_963589235.1 bacterium
TACTAGATAAAAAGTCAGTCTTAGCATGATTAGCCCTATCAGCATCATCTTTAGCTTTCTGTAAAGCTTCAACCATTTTCATATCTGGATTCTCAATTGTGAAATACATTATATAAACAGTTATAGCATGCACAGAAAGTAACAACAAATATTCAGGTTTTAAAAATTGAATAATAGTTGCTGAAACTCCTAATACCAACAATGCTATCAACGGAATATATTTTTTTAAACTAGCCCGATTAAAAGTTTTAGCAATTTTAATTATCGAAAGAACTACATAAACACCGGTCAATGCATATATAAAAAGTACAGCTAGCCCGCTTGGAATCAATAAATCAGATGTTTTAATATATGATAATGGTAAAATAAATTCAATTATAGAAAGAGATAAAAATATATATTTATATATTTTATTTCTACTTTCTCGTTTTGAAATAATATTAATGTACATCGAAAAACAAGAAACCCAAAAAATATAATACAACAAAATAAGCTTTGTACTAATAGTATATATAATACTGTTATAGTCAATATTAAAACAAAGTAAAAGATAATTTATAAATTCAAAAACCGCACCAAATAAAGTAAGAATTAATAGCTTACCAAAAATTTTTGTTTCTGGATGATTAGATCTCTTCTTTGCATAGAAAACCACTAATAAAATTAATACATACGTAAAACTACAAATTGTAAAAGTAATATCAACCATATCTACAACCACCTTATTATGCTAATATTATAACACCTAACAACAAAGAAAAAAAGACCGAAGTCTTAACTATTTTTCTCATGCATTCTTTTAAATAAAGTTTTACCAGATTTCTTTTCTGTATCTTTAGAAGACTGTTTATAGATTTCTTCTAATTCATGAATTTTTGCTTTCATCATTAAATTACGAGGAATACTATCAAGTTCTTGATAAAAAGTAGGAACATGCATAGAATCTAATTCTGCTGAGATTTTACCATAAATACCCTGTTCTATTTTTTGTTTCATCTCAGGATTAACATCAGAATCATATACAACAAAGCAAGCAGGAGCCTCTTTATCTTTTTTACTTGGTACACCAATAACAGCACAGTCAACTACACCTTCAACACTTTTAACAACATTTTCTATTTTTGGTGCCCATACTTTATGACCATCTCTTATTATTAAACCGGATTTTCTACCAGCAAAAAATACATGTCCCGATGGATCCAAATATCCTAGATCTCCAGTATGATACCATTTACTTCCATCAGTATGCTTAACTAAGGCATAATTAGTACTTTCTTCATCTTTATAATATTCTTTAAACACATTTGGGTTAGCTGCATTATAACAAATTTCACCAATTTCATAATACATAAGACCATTGTCATAATCTGGTGCATCGACTTGTCTTATATTATTTTCTTCATCATAAGCAAATACAGACATATCATTTCCAGGAAAAACAACTCCAACAGATCCTTCAGAATAAATTTTTTTATTTTTTAAAACGCCATTTGGATTAAGAGCTGGGCCACAAGTTTCAGACGTACCTAATGCATTCTCTACAATAGCGACGCTACCAGTCTTTTTCATAATCATATTAGTTTCTCGTTCTAAAGATAATTCTAATAAATCACCACCAGAAATCAAATGACGTTTGCCAGAAAAATCAACTTTTCTTCCTTTTGCCTCTTCTTTTTTTACATAATCACAAATTCTTTCCAATAGTAATGGTCCAAGTAATATAACTGAGCTTTCATCTTTCAAAAATTCCTTAGTACAATTAATTGGATCAAACAATGGACTTAAAGACGTAGTAACTCCCCATACTATTGCTAGAACTATATCATACCAGAAATACGAACTAGAAGGTGGCATAGGATTAAACATAGAATCATGTTCATCAATATCAAATTCAGAATATAATTGTTTAAAAGCAGAACTTAAAAAGTTTTCATTTGTTGTCACCACACCTTTTGATTTACCAGTAGAACCCGAAGTCTGAAAAATCGCAACATTTTCATTTTCAACATATGGTTCTGCAACATCTTCTATATGTATATTCTTACTTTGTAATCCTTCAATGGCCTCTTCAAAACTTATCCAATTCTCATTATTATCCAACTTAATTCTTAGTTTAGAAATACCTTCCATTAAACTAATTATAGACTTCTTTGGTAAAGACGTAAAAGGTAAAGAGTCTTTCATTGGAAGATAAATAACCTTACGTTCATTATCAGCAACAGTAATATTTTTAATCTGTGGATATGTCAAATCTAATGCAATTAAATGTTTAGAATTAGATTCCTCCATACATTTTTCTATGGCATCACTATTACTCATAGGATCAATTGGTCTAACAGTTGCGCCAATAAGATTAGCTGCAAAAAAAGCATAAATAGATTCTGGAACAGAAGGTGTACACATCACAATAATATCACCTTTTTCAACATTAAATTTATGTTTTAATGCATAAGCAAATTCTACACTGTTATCAACTAAATCACCAAAAGTAATTAATCTATCGCAACGATATGCCACATTATCACGCATCTCATTAGCTTTTTTCAAAGCCAATGTACTAAGTCGTTCTTTAGGAAAATCTTTTTCTAAAACTTCTTCATCAAAATATTGACGATACGGTCTATCTTGTTTTCCATAACCAGTAAGTTCTTTGCCTAAGCTTTCCTCTGTTTCTGCTACCATTTCTATAATCTCATCATCAGATAATTTCTTAATAGAAGTTTCCTTCGCATTCTGTAAAATTTTTTCCAAAATTTCTCTATCCATATACAACCCAAACCCTTTCCAATTGCCGCTTATTATAACACAAAACCTATTTTTTTTCAAGATAAAAGAAGTAAATTACTACTTCACTTTAATTTTATAATAAAGAAGTAAATTACTACTTCACTTTAATTTTATAATAAACTTAATTGTTAATCAATACTAAAATCCATATCTAAGTATTTCAAATTTGGTATTATAATTGACTCCATCTTTATTAGCTAAATATTCATTAGGATAAAGTAAATCAAATAACGCTTTACCATTAAAGCCTATTGAACCTCCTCTATCCAATACAATTCCTAAAAAAGACTCCATATCATAACTAACCCTAACAATAGTTCCAAAAGGATAAGACTTATCTCCTGCTAATATTCTAACATTTCCATAATAATTATCATTATAGTAAATTGTACCTGATCCAACATAAAGACCATATGCTAAATAGCCAGTACATAAATAACAGTCAGGTCCATATCTAGATAATTTACCAAGTTGAATTTCTAATACATCATCAACTACTTCATCATCACTATTATCAAATATTTCTTCAACATCATCATCTAATTCATCATCTATAATTATTTCATTAGAAGCATATACATACTCTTTATAGACATCTTTCTTATCAACATCTATATAAGTCATTATTAATAAAGCTATTAAACAAACAATAGCGTATTTATAAAATTTCATAAAAAACTCCCTGTAAATACAAAGATAACATATTTACAAAGAGTTTACAACACTTTACATATATTGGCAATTATGATGCTGTTCTTTCACACTTATAACCAGATGCACTCATATTCTTTTCAATTACATCTATATTTTGTTCATTTTCAAATTCAGGATAAACACCACCAGCTTCTATATAAGCAGAATTAATGCTTTCCTTATTAATTAATGAATAAGTAAAATCTTGTGTTTCAACAACAGTACCTTCAGACTGATTACAACTAACTTTTACTCCTGCTAATGAACCAACTTCATTTTGAAGTAATTTACACTTATTTAAAAGACTATCTAATTGATCACTATCAACAATAGCGTCACCCTCAGTAGAAGTAACATAAGATAACTTATTTAACTTACTATCAGTAAAGCTAAATTGTGCAGTATAACTAATATTAAAAATATCTGTAGTTCTATCAAGTCTACAAGTTAATAATCCTGTTGTAATAGTGGGAGCATTTTCTTGTGCCTTTAAATCTTTCTTAATATTAATATAATTAGTTATATCAGGTAAAAAGAAAACTAAAGCAAACATAAATATAAAGAAAATAATCATTGAAACATACTTAAACTTACTAACTGGCTTAGCCTCATATTTTTCATTTTCTTCTCTTTGTTTTCTTCTTTCAGCCTCTAATTTATCAGACATTTGTTTAGACATAATAACTGGAGTTGTTTTCTTATCATCTTTTTGTTTAAACAAACTAAATCTTTCATCAACTTTTTTTGTATTATCCGTACCCTCTAGTTGTTCAGTATTAGCATCAGCAGTTGTAGTACTAGCAGTACTAACAACATTAGTAGTATCATTTGAAACACCAACATCAGTATTAACACTAGTATTTGTATCGGTAACATTCTGAGCTGCACTAGGATTATTATTAACAGCAACAGTCTTTACTACATTATTACTTTGAACTGGAGTATTATTAACATCAGTTGGAACACTATTAGTAGAGTCTTGTGCCAAATTAGTATTTTGATTCAAATTTTCATTAGGATTAACATTATTATTCATCACTAACCAGCCTCCTATTGTCTTCATTATAACACATAATAAAATGACTTTCCATACTAAAAAACAAAATAAAAGTACCAATATAGGTACTATCTTAAACTATCTATTTTTTCTTGAAAATCATCACTTCTTACGATATAGCTACCAGAAGTAACTATATCAACGCCATCACATAAACTTCTACTCTTATCATTAACTCCACCATCTATATTAATAACAGCCTTAGAATTATATGCATCTAGTAAAGCTCTAACTTCTTTTATCTTATTACTTGTCTCAACAATAAACTCTTGTCCACCTTTACCTGGTTCAACACTCATAATTAAAACCAAATCTATATATGGCAAATATGGAACTAATTCACTTACTTTAGTATCAGGTTTTATTGCCAAACCAGCCTTAATAGAATACTTATGAATAAGCTCTAAACACTCCTCAATATTTTGATCAACTTCGACATGAAAAGTTATATATTCTGTATTCAACTCTGCATATAAAGGAATATATTTACTTGGATCCGCCACCATTAAATGAACATCTAATCTCTTAGAAGTATATTTATAAATATTTCTCATCTCACTAAATGGCATAGTTTTATTCTTTACAAACTTCCCATCCATAATATCAACATGAATATAATCAACATCAGTCTCATTTAATTTAACTAAATCTTTAATCAAGTCTTTACAACTTAAAAACGAAGCACTTACTTTCATTTCTTATCCTCCCCAATAAAATTTAAATAATTAGTATATCTACTATCTAATATATTATTAGAAATAACTTCCTGTTTTACTATACATTCTTTTTCTTTTGTATGCATACAGTCTTTAAAAGGACAAGGATACATAGAAAATTCAATAAAAGCTTCTCTTATTTCTTCTTTGCTATATTTATTAAAATCTAATGCTGAAAAGCCAGGTGTATCCATAACTTTACCATCAAATAAAGAAAATAGTTCAACAACTCTAGTCGTATGTCTACCACGACCTAACGCCAATGAAACTTCTCCCGTTTCTAAGTTCCAATTAGGATTAAGTTTATTTAATAAAGTACTTTTTCCAGCACCAGTTTGTCCTGTAAAAACACTAGTTTTTCCTTTAATTAAAGCCTTAATCTTATCTATTTCTTGATTAGAAACAACTTCATAACCTAAACTTTTATAATAATCTAAAGTCTTTCTAATTTTCTCTAACTCTAAATCAGAAACTAAATCTTCTTTTGTAATACAAATAATAGCTTTTACATTATGTAATTCCATAAGTACTAACATTTTATCTAATAGATTTAAAGAAAAATTTGGATTAACTAAACTTGTAACTATAAAGGCTTGATCAATATTACTAACTTTAGGTCTTTCAAACTCATTTTTTCTTGGTAATATTTCTTCAATTAATTTTTTTTCTATACTGAAAAGAACATAATCACCAACTACAGGTGTAATATGCTCTTTTCTAAATATACCTCTACATTTACAAGGATAAACCTCATCATTACAACTAACATAATGTAAATCAGAAACTATTTTAATTATTTGTCCTTGCATAAAAATCAACACCTAACTATTTAAATCTGTTTTATCTGTTTCATTTTCTTTATCTTTATCTTTTTCTTTATCGGTAGTTGTATCACTAGTTGACCCAGGTTCAGAAGCAATTGTAACTTCTAAAGTTCTTCCTTCATATATAGGACTACCAGCAGTTCTGGACTGTCCTATTATTTTACCTGGAGGATATGCTGATGTAGCTTGATAATTTTTTTCTAAAACCAAATTATACTTATCACAGAAAGCTTCTACATCTTCTAAGGTCCATCCTTCAGAAACCATATCTGGAAATGTATCAACTAGATCAGGAATATATAATATTATTGAATCACCCTTCTTAACTTCTGAACCAGCAGCTAAAGACTGACCAATGATTTCTTGTTCATCATATTCTTTATCAGAATCAGTAGGTTCTTTTTTCTCAACTGTGACATTTAACCCATAATTTCTTTCTAAAATTGTTTGTACTTCAATATAGTTTTTACCAGTATAATCTTCTATTTCATAAACCTCTTCACCAGTAGATTTATAAATAGTTACTACAGTACCAGGTTTAACACTTCTACCTTCTTCTGGATCAGTTCTTGTTACTCTATTTTTATCTATTTCAGAAGATGATTCTGTTTTTATCTTAGTATTAACTTCTAATCCTAAAGCTTGTAATTTTTTCTCACAAGTACTTACCTTTTCTCCTTCACATTCAGGAATAGTTACTGGCTTCTCATTAGAAAAAGCTGGAACTATAAAGAAAACTGTAATTAAAGCTAAAGCTAATACACCAAAGACAATTGCTAAAATGATAATTACACGATTACTTTTCTTATCCTCTAAATCTTCTTCATCTATCTTTTTAGCAACATTTTCTGTAGTATCTTCATCAATATCTTCATCATTATTTTTTTCATCTATTTTTTTTTCTTCTATATTTTCTAACTTCTTAATACGTTTAGTATTATCAGTTTCATGTTCTGGATATTTATATTGATAAACCGCTTCATCCATTCTATCATCATCCAAAGCTGTAAGCAAATCTTCATGCATACTTCTAGCATCTTCATATCTATTCTTTGGATTCTTTGCTGTTGCTTTTCTAATAATATTTTCTATACTCTGTGGAATAGCCGGATTCTCTTCCCTTAAACTAGGTAG
This sequence comes from bacterium, assembly GCA_963589235.1. Classification (GTDB taxonomy): domain Bacteria; phylum Bacillota_I; class Bacilli_A; order RF39; family UBA660; genus CAG-877. Next base: position 7,212 of record CAVAJX010000054.1, read on the forward strand.
AGGATCTCTCATATGCTTTAAAGCAATTTCAACAGCGTTATCTCCTCTAAATGGTAAACTTCCTGACAATAGCTCATAAAAGATAATACCCATAGAATAAATATCACTCTTAATTGTACATCCTTTTCCAGAAGCTTGTTCAGGTGGCAAATAATGAACACTACCCATAACAGAATTAGTCTGAGTTAATTGTGTTGAATTAAGAGCCATCGCAATACCAAAATCCGTTATTTTGATCTGACCATCATCTTTAATCATAATATTTTGAGGTTTTAAATCTCTATGTATTATATAAGAATCATGTGCATGAGCCATACCATCAGTAAGTTGTAACATAATATCAATTGCTTCAGATAATGTAAGAGTCCCTCTCTTCTTCAACAATTGTTTTAAAGTCTTACCTTCAATATATTCCATTACTATATAGTAAAGTCCATTATCTTCACCAACATCATACATCTCAACAATATTAGGATGAGCAAGTGATGAAGCTGATAATGCTTCTCTTTGAAATCTTCTAACAAACTTTTCATCATTAGATAAATCTCCACGTAATACCTTTATCGCAACATTTCTATCTAGTATCGTATCATAGCCAAGATAAACATTGGCCATTCCACCTTCACCAATTGATCTAATTATTTCATAACGATCATTAATTTTTTGCCCTTTCGTAATCACTATTTGTCACCTTCTTCTTCTAAAGTCAAATAAGCAACCGAAATATTATCTGTACCCCCACGATTATTCGCTTTTCTAATCAATTTCTCTACCTTATCCTCTACACTACCTTCACCAAGTAATACTTTTTCAATTTGTTCTTTATCTAACATATTAGTAAGTCCATCACTACATAATAGAACTTCTCTAATATTCATATTCATATCACATTCAAATATATCAACATCTACATTTAATGCAGCTCCTAAAGCTTTCATCAAAACATTTTTCTTTGGATGACTACTAGCTTCTTCTTTTGTAAGTTCCCCTGCACTAACTAATAAATTAACTAAAGTATGATCATAAGTAACTTTTCTTAATTCATCATCTTTTAATACAAAACCAGAAGAATCTCCTACATTACCAAACAATAAGTAATCTTTAGTATAAACTGCAAGTACTAATGTTGTACCCATACCTTTACTCTCTGGATGAGTCTTTTCATGTTGAAATATTAAAGTATTAATTTCATCAACAGCATCTCTTATCCAGTTTATAGCACTAACTTTATTTAAATGAATAAATGTTTCTTTAAAATGTTTTCCTAAATAACCTATAGCTATTGAACTAGCAACTTCTCCAGCAGAATGTCCACCCATTCCATCAGCAATAGCCATTAAGTATTCATTATCACTATTTTTAATAATAATAACACTATCTTCATTATGGTCTCTTACTTTACCGGCATCAGTCAAATAAAATGATCTCATACTTCCTCCTTCTTACTTCTAAGTTGTCCACAAGCAGCACTTATTTTACCACCAAATTCTTTTCGTATTGTTACACTAATATTATTTTTCTTAAGTATATCATAGAATTTCATAATTTGAACAGTACTACTTCTCTTAAAATTCAAATTATTTGTCTCATTATAAGGAATAAGATTAATATAACAGTTCATCCCTCTAACTAAATTACTTAACTCTACTGCACATTCTACACTATCATTAATTCCCTCTAATAATACGTATTCAAAGGTAATTCTTCTATTAGTCTTATTATAATATTCTTTTAAAGCAGGTATAAGTTTATCTAAAGGATAAGCTTTATTAATTGGCATGATTTTATCTCTAATTTCATTATTAGGAGCATGTAAACTAACTGCCAAGTTAAACTGTAAATCTAATTCACTAAACTCTTTTATTTTAGGAACAATTCCACAAGTAGAAACTGTAATATGTCTAGCACCAATTGCCATTCCTTTAGGATGATTTATTATTCTTAAGAATCTAACTAAATTATCATAGTTATCAAAAGGTTCTCCTATACCCATCACAACAACATGACTAATTCTTTCTCCTAACTCTTCTTCGATCATTAATAGCTGCAACACCATTTCATATGTTTCTAGATTTCTAACTTTTTTTCTTCTACCAGACTCACAAAATCTACATCCCATGTTACAGCCAACTTCAGAAGAAACACATACACTATTACCATAATCATGTCTCATTAAAACAGCTTCAATATGTTCCCCATCATTAAGTTCAAATAAATATTTACAAACATCTGTATCTTTTTCAACATTAACTATTTTTAATCTATTAATACTATATTCTTTAGAAACCCTATCTAATAACTCTTTCTTTATATTAGTTATTTCACTATAATCATGAATTCTCTTTTCATATAGCCAAGAAAATAACTGATCAGCATGAAATTTCTTAGAACCAAGTTCATTGACAAAATATTCTTCTAACATTTCTAATGTTAATCCATATATATTCAAAAAACATCACCTAACATTTCATATCTATTATACAATATTTAAAGAAAAAAGAAAAAGAATTGTTAATCTATTGGACTAACAACTTCTTTAATACTTGAAAAATCACTATAATTTAAAGTAATTACAAATGTATTAACACATAATCCTTTATATTTACCATAACTATTAAGTATTAATTCTATTTTTTTAACAGTACCATTACTATCAGTAGTAAAAATCAAATCATTTGGTACCTCTTCTATATCTATATCAATATTTTCTAACATCTTAACAATAGTAGCAGTTGCTAATTTATAGTTATAGCCAAAATCTTTATTTTCATATTCAGTCTTAGAAATATAAGTTGACAAAGTATACATATCATAAATATTTTTTATATTAAAAAAATCACTAAATAAATAAGGATTTTCTGCTCTAACCCAAACTTCATTAATCTTACTAAAGTAACTATCATTTTTCTTATAATAATCTAAATTATTAAATAAAAATAACTCATCATCATCTTTTCTTATACCAATATAATTATAAACTAATCCATCTATATTAACTGTATAACTAAATGAATAATTATTTTTTTCTATACTAGCAAATGAAAAAGTATTTTTCTTTATATAATCACTAGTATTATAAACATGACCTCTAGGAAGTACTCTAGCTAATATCGCTATTACTAAAAAGAATATTCCCCAAAAACTGAAAAACAAAATTGATTTTCCTTTTTCAGTTTTCTTTAATTCTTTAATTAAATCTCGAAATTTTTTAAATCCAGTTAATACTTTTTTCATCTATTTTAACACCTTACCAATTAAGTTATTATCATGTATACCATTAATATAACTACGAGCATCCATTCTCTTCTTACCAAATGGCTTAATATCAGTTAAAACTATTTCACCAGTAGAAGTCATAACTCCAATACCATTTTTATATAAACCAACTACTTCACCTATTTTTTTATTATTAAACTTTTTATCAGTAATAGATGCATTATAAACTTTAAACACCTGATCATCTAATAATAAATAAGCACCAGGTTCAGGAGATAATCCTCTAATATGATCATAAACTTCTCTACTACTTTTAGATAAGTCTAAATGTTCTTCTTCACTTTTAATATTATAAGCATAAGTTGCCTCATCATTATTTTGTTTTATTCTCTCATTAGTACCAGCTATAATACTAGGTAAAGTATCTAATAATAACTCTTTACCAAGTATACTAAGTTTATCTTGTAATGTTTCTAAATTATCACTATCTAAAATATCTAATTCTTTAGTACTTATAATATCACCAGTATCCATCTTCTCATCCATATACATTATTGTAATACCAGTCTTTTTATATCCTTCTATAATAGCTCTATGTATAGGAGCTCCACCTCTTAATTTAGGAAGTAATGAAGCATGTACATTAATACAACCAAGTCTAGGATAAGAAAGTATTTCTTTAGGAATAATTTGTCCATATGCACAAGTAACAATAATATCTGGTTTTAAATCTAATATATCTTTATAATCTTCCTTTATATTACTAGGTTGAAAAACTAAAATATCATGTTTTAATGCACACTCTTTAACAGAAGTATTAACAAGTACTTGTTTTCTTCCAACTTTTTTATCTGGCTGACTAACAACACCAACAACATTATAATTTTCTATTAACCCTTCTAATATGTTAACAGCAAACACTGGTGTACCCATAAAAACAACTCTTAAACTATTCATCCTCATCACCCTTTATAAAACATAACAATAGTTGCTATAACACCTAAAGTAATAAGAAGAGATCCTAATATCATCAATATAGAAACCTTCCCATAAGCATTTATTATCTTATCACTATTATAAGCCTCTTGTCTATTTTTAATATCATTAAGTTTCATATATCTAATACTTTTTAATTCTTTATAATTATTTAAATTAATAATATTAATATCATTAGAATTAATCTTCTCTGTAACAAGTATCTCATTATCACAATAATTAAATATTTTACCAATGGAATTACCTAAATCACAAAAAGAAGTCTTAGCTAAAATATCATCAATATTCTTTAAATAATTAAGTCCTACACTACTTCTTTTAATTGCTAAAATACTAACATTAGTACTATTCTTTATTAATTTCCATTCTTCAAAACAAGTCTTAATAACAAATTTTTTCTCAGCTTCTGTTAATTTAGCTTTTCTCATCAACAAACTAAGGTTATTAAAACTAGCAAAATAATCATTATTTAAATATGCTTTATCATCATAATTACTAATATCAAAACTGTTACAACCTAATAATCTATAAAAATACATAGGTGCTGAAAAAGCATAAAAACAGCCTAGTATAAAACTATCAGTAAAATAAATTCCTTTTACTTTAAAATCTTTACCAAGTACATTATAAAGACCATGTCTTTCAAATATCTTATTAATTTCAATAAACTTATCATACATATGATGATAATTATCTGGTACTAATCCATACTTACAAATATCATCTTTATAAATACTAGGGAAACCATGGAATACATACCCAGAAACAATATATTTATCATAAACATATTTAACTATATATTTTCTAGCAATAACATCTTCTCTATCAGAAAGTCCTAATTTTAAAGCACATATCTTACCTATTATTTTATTAATACCTTCATTAATATCATTAAAATTTTCAAACTTTTTAATTACTTTTCTAATTTGCATAATATACTCAGTAAAATAAGCTTCGTCTTCAATAATAATAGCGAATTTATATATTGCATCAAAAAAAGTAAATAGTGCTTGTGAAGAGTCAACAAAAACTTCATAGCTATCATAGACACTATTTTTCTTTTTACTATATATAGAATTAGAAATTACTTCATCAATAAACTCAGTAACATCTCTTCGTTTAAAAAAACGTTCTAACACTATTACCTCACCAACCTAAAAACAAGTAAACTAGTTATTACCAAACCATAAAATTGCATAATATAAACATCCTAAAATTACAAAAGCTAATATACAAAATAAAATAATCTTAACAAAAGCATTATTTCTATCTAAGTAAGAATCATATTTTTTAGCTGCATTATCCATTACTTTTTCAAATTCCATAGAGTTTTTCTTATTAGTTTCTAAATCACTATAATTACTTGTTTCATTACTAGACCAAGTAGAATCATTTGTAGCGTTATTGTTATTATTATTTTCATCCTGATTAACTATATTATTAAAAAAATTATTATTCATACAAACAACTCCCTATTCTACTAATAGAATAACATAAATTTTTAAAAATGACTAGGATTAAAATTAATATCTATCTTAATCTTACTATTATCTTTATAATGATCTATTATTTTATTAAGAACTTCTCGTAAATCAGCATCACTTTTATATTTTAAAATTATTCCATATCTATATATATTATTCAATTTAAAAATATTACAAGTAGAAGGTCCTAATATAATAGTATTATTTAATTTATTATCAAGAACTTTTCTTATTTTATTTGACTCATCAAATATATATTTACTATCTTTTCCTGATATTCTTATATAACAAATATAATAAAACGGTGGATATTTTAACTCTCTTCTAATAAACATCTCTTTATTATAAAATCCTATATAATCATGATTTTTAGTATATTGAATTGCATAATGATCTGGATTAAATGTTTGAATAATAACTTGTCCTTCTTTATCACTTCTACCAGCTCTTCCCGCAACTTGTGCTAATAAAGAAAAGGTATTTTCACTACTTCTAAAGTCTGGAATATTTAAACTAGTATCAGCATTTATTACTCCAACTAAAGTAACATTATCAAAATCAAGTCCTTTACTAACTATCTGTGTTCCAAGTAAAATATCATATTCATGATTTTTAAAAGCTCTAATCATTTTCTCATGAATACCTTTTCGACTAGTTGTATCAAAATCCATTCTTAAAATTTTACTATCTGGAAAAAGTTTATTTAATTCTTCTTCTATTTTTTCTGTACCAACACCTAAGTCATTAATAGATTCTTCCTTACATTCTGGACAAGTTTTATATACTTTTGTACCATATCCACAATAATGACATCTTAAAGTATTACTTGTTTTGTGATAAGTAAGAGTAATATCACAATTAGGACATTTAAATGTATAACCACAGTTCTTACAAGTTACAAATGATGAATATCCTCTCCTATTAAGAAGTAAAATAACTTGTTCACACTTTTCGATTCGTTCTTTTATCGCATCAAGTAAATCTAAAGAAAAATGTCCTCTAGTTTTTTTCATCATCTCATTCATATCAATTATCTTAATACTAGGAAGTTTCTTTCCATTAATTCTATTAGGCAATTCTAAAAATTTAAAAACTCCCTTTTTAGCTCTCGCAAAAGCTTCTAATGATGGTGTTGCACTTCCAAATATAACTGGACAATTATGATATATCGCTCTGGTGATTGCTATTTCTTTTGCGTTATATCTAGGATTAGAATCATCTTGTTTATAAGAATCACTATGTTCCTCATCTACAATTATCATTCCTATATTATCTAACGGTGCAAATATAGCGCTTCTAGCACCAATGACTATTTTAGCTTCTTTTTTAACAATACGTCTCCATTCATCATACTTTTCTCCATCCGATAAAGCCGAATGAATTGCTGCAATATTATCACCAAAACGCTTTTGAAAACGTAAAACCATTTGTGGCGTCAAACTAATTTCTGGAACTAATACAATACTAGTTTTACCCTTTTTCAAAGCATCTTCAATTAATTCCATATAAACTTCTGTTTTACCAGACCCAGTAACACCATACAATAAATATGGATAAGACTCAATAGAACTTAAAACTTCATTAACTACTCGTTTTTGATCAGTAGTTAATTCCTTCTTAGGCTCCATTTTTTCATTATAACTAACTCTATAATGATCTATTTTTTCTTCAACTAAAATATTTTTCTTAACCAAAGTATTTAAAGAACTACTAGATATATCAACTAATTCTTTTCTTATAACCTTTTTCTTTTCTAAACACAAATTAACAATTTCCAGCTGTTTAGGAGTCAATTTAGAATAATCAACAGAATCATTTAAATAATAATAAGTATCTAACTTCTTATTAATAACCCTTCCATTCTTAGCTTTTAAAGCTTTAGGTAACATAACTTGGTAACAACTAATTAAAGTAGACAAAGTATTTTCTTGCATTCTTTTACCAAGTTCCAATAGTTCTTCATTTAAAACAATATCTTCATCAACAACACCAAGTATATCTTTTACTTCAATAGAACTTTCATTCTTTATTTCAACAATAAATCCTTCCAGTTCCATAAAACCAAATGGTACTTTTACTCTAATACCAAGTTTGATTTTATCTCGTAAATTACTAGGTACAGAATAATCAAAAATTCGATCAATATTTTTATTTGATAATTCTACTAATACACCTATAATCAAAGTACCATCTCCTCACAATTTAACGTAACAGAAAAAATTAGTCCTGTCAATACAACTAAAAAAGCCTTAAAGGCTTAATTATTTTTATTCAAATAATTTTTTAGGATTAATTACTTCTATTTTATCTGAATTTAATTTATATTCTCCATTATATTTAGCATTTGCTAATAAAGAAACAGTAGTTTCAATAACCTTATAATCAACAGCAAACTTATCATTTGCTGAAAGACCTGTAAACAAATATCCAGAGTCAGCCTCCATTAAATACCAAATAAAATAAGTTCCTTCATCTTCAACCTCAAAAGTATAAACTTTCTTACCTTTATAACTATCACTTTTAACATTAGATACATTACAATCAATTTCTTTATATTCATTAAAAACTTCCTTAGCAAGAGTCTCACCATTAGCAATATCACCAGAAACAATTGAAACTAAAGTACCAAAAGTTTCATTTTCAATAAATAAACTTCCATTATTAAATCCATATTCATATCCATTTTGTTTTGGTATAGCAAATCCTTTATATGTAACAGAGTCAGAACTAACATAACTGCCATCATCATAGTCAGAATCATCATCATCGTAATCTTCATCATCATAGTCAGAATCGTCATCATCGTAATCTTCATCATCATTATTACTTACCTCTTCTTGATTATTACTACCATTATTATCAAAATCATTAACAGTATTTCCTTTTGATTTATTACCATTAGTTACATTTAATAAAACAACAACCGCAATAACAATTAATACAGCCACACCAATAATAATATATAATGTCTTTTTATTATTTTGATTAGAATTAGGCATAAGATTACCATTAAAGTTTTGATTATTCATTACAGGTTGATTATTCATAGGTTGATTTCCCATATTCATTGTTTGAGAATTATTTACCGGTTGACTACTATCAACAGTTTGTCCATTATTCACCATTACAGACTGATTATTAGTACTGTTATCAACTCCTTGACTAGGATTAGTATTATTTGTTCCATTATTCATTTCATTATTCATTATTTTTCCCTCCATTTTATTTCAATTTTATTAATTCTGAATAATATACATTATTATTAACATCAAAAATTCTAAATACACAATAGTAATCATATCCATCACTATAATCTTGTAATTCAAATTCTAACTCATCAACACTAACTTTAACAATTTGTATTTCACCATTACTTTCCCAATCCTCATTATAGGTACTATCTCCATTATTGATATTATAACTACTACTAGGAAATAAAATGTTTGTATAATCATTAATATCAACCATTACTCTACCAGGTAAATCGTCTTTTGATGACAACATAACTCCAGAAATACTAACTTCATTAGTTTTCCTATTTAATAATAAAGACATAGTTGCTTCATCAAATTTCCAATCAGAAATAGTGTCAAAAGAAGAATTTTCCAAAACAACATAACTAGTATATTTAATATAATCATCGCCAACTTCATCTTCAAATAAAGTTATATTGTTATTAGTTTCATCAGATTTAAACTTTAATTGTCTATCTTTTATTTTAGCCTTTAAAGTGTTTTTTTCTAGTTTTACTTCATTTCCTTTATAAACAGGCAAATATGTTCCATCTCTATTATCTCTAAATACTAAGTATTGTGCCTTAGCATAGTTTTCAACTTGCTCATCTGTCAACTCTAATTCAAAATCAGATTCACTATCTTCTGAAGTTACAGTACTAACATTATTTTTAAATACTAACTTATTTGAAACTTTTTTTGTTTTCAATGAATTAAACTTATTAATAAAGTTATTATAATTACTAATTTTACTAATATCACCATATATATCAAGAAATTTTGCTTGTATAATACTCTGTCCATTATAAGGAAAATATATACTTAATCCTCTAGATGATTGATCAGTCGCATAATTATAAATAACTGTATTTTCTATTTCATTTAAAACTTGTTCACCAGTTCTTGGTTCTAAATCTTTTAATTCTGATATCAAATTATACAAATCAACCGTATCATAACTAGACTCACCCGCCATCGCATATGCATATTGATATAAATTACTTCTAACTTTAGCAATTTCATTATAATTTTTTGCTACATCAATTTTTCCAAAAAAATTGTTAACAGCACTATTCAAATCATCCAAATTATTTAAATCAACTATTGAATATGTAGAATAGATGTCATAACTAAGATCATTAATTTTATAAAGATCTTTAAGATATTGTATTTTTTCTTTATATTTTTCTATAAACATCTTACCAATATCCAAACTTTTAGTCTCAAGTTTAACATTATTTATAAAACTAAAATCACTCGTATCTTTAACAGACATAGAAACTTCTTCCGAAGCAACAAAGTAATCAGCATAATTTTTAAATATATTAGCATTTTCAATTGTTCCATTTAAACAAGTACTAAATATTACTGTTTCTATTTTATTTTTTTCATTAAATGAAGTTTTCTCTAAAGCAGTAGAAATTTCCTTAAGTGATAAATTATCATTATTATTTAATTCATCAAATTCACTACCTTGAATTGCTCCACCGTGATTCCAAAATAATAGTTCATATTTATCAGTAATGTAATTATCAGTTACAAAATTAATAAAATTACTTAATGTAGATGATTCACCCATATTTTTTATGGATTGTTGTTTTACTTTAGTAAAACCATTTTCAGTCAATTGATATATAGAAGTTTCATCAACATCAATATAATCATTATTCCACTTTTTTGATCCACCAGCAATCAAAACAACATTTACATTTTTTAAATCTACCAACTTTGGATCAACGCCACTCAATTCATAAGTTCCCATTGAATTATTAGATTCTAAATCAGATCCAACCATATATATCATAAATGTTCTAGTTGAAATGTCATTCTTATTTACTAAAGATACAACAATTAAAATAACCAATAAAGATAAAACACCTATTAATATATAAAGTATTTTCTTTAAATCTACTCGTTTTTTTCGAATATCAACACTACTGCAATTAGGAATAGTAGTATTAATTTCATTATACATAATTAACTTCCTTTCAAACATAAAGTAAATTATAAAATATTTCCCACTAACAATACCTTACTATCAATTATAATTGTAACATATATAACACAAATTAAATCATAAAAATTTATTTATTGACAAAATATATACAAATATAAAAATATCCATATAATAAAAATTACATGGATATATCTAAAAAACCGCAACCAATTTAGCATGAATTACTTTCCTACCAGTATTATCATCAGAACAAGTAGATAAAGTAATTATTTTGTCATTAACATTAACACTACTATCAATATTCAATATATTTCTTGAACTAATAGTATTTAAAAACTCTTGATAAGAATCAGTATCATAAAAAACATTTTGTAAATAATACACCTCCGGTGCTACATAATAAGCAGAAAAAATAGTATAATAGTATTTTTTATTTTCAGTAATAATCATAATTGATTTATTAGAATTTTTTTGCCAATCTTTACTAAATATATTAGAAATACTACCAAAAGCAGTTTTATTAAACAAATTATGTCCATAAAATATTGTATTATTATCACTCAGATTAGGATCATTTCTATAATCCATAAAAGTCCAACCAGTTTTCTTTTTACTCCTATCATAAGAATGACTTAAATAATAATCATTATCCGTAGTTTGTACAATTGGATAATTAATTGTTGTACCATCTACACTAAGCCAAGCAACTGTATCAGAATTACTTTCTTTTAATTGACTTATATTTACTTGATCTAAAGATGTTTCAGCATATCTTCTAAACAAATTACTATCTTGAGTAATAGAAACACCAGAATTAGTAGAATTATTAGAGCTAGTATCACTATCAGCACTATTATTATCTACAGAATCCTTATCATCAGATGTTTTAGTAATACTATCAAAATCATTATGTACAACTTCAACAGGTTTAACATATAAAATTTTAGTCAAAGTACAAGCAGCTGCAAAATATAAAATTATTAATAAACAAAATTCTGGTTGTAACTGCCTTTTTCCATAGTGTTTTACACACTTTTCAAAAAACATGGATTTTTTAAATATCTTACTCAAAAACACAAAAAATTGTTTTGGATAAAAGAAAAATCCCTTAGACAAAATAGTACAAAGAAAACAAAATCCCTTTGACGTAGTCTTAAGTATATATATAAAAATATTAATTATCTTTTTCATAAACCACCTTCACTACTTACAGGAATTGTGCCTGTAACAGTAACAGGACTGGTAACTTGTAAAGCCTGAGTAGCAACAGGAACTACTTGTTTAATTACAGGTTGGCTAACTGGAGTATCAGGTTGAACTACAGGTGCAGTTTGAGTACTAACTACAGGTTGAGAAACCGCTACTGGCTGTACTGTTTGTTGTACTACTGGAGTAACTGGAACTGGACTAACACTAGGTACTTGTGCAACAGTATTAGGACTAACAGTATTATTAGAAACAACACTAGTAGTTTGAATATTCTCAGTTACAGGAGTATTAGTAACAGGAGCCATTGTAACAGAAGAAACAGCACTTGGTACCTCTACTTTCGTAACAGGAACAGCTACTGGAGTTTGCGTAACTGCCGATGTAACTTGTACACTAGGAACTACCATGGTTTGACTAGTTTGAGCAACAGGGCTTTGTACAGTTTGAACAGGAGAAATATCATCATTAGACACAGTAACATTATTAACTACACTCTTATCAACAATATCAACAGATTTTTGTTTCTTCTCTTTAGAAGTAAGAACAACACCAGTAATAAAAGAAGCAAAAAGTATACAACCAAAAATAATATAAATCAATGTCATAACTATCCCTCTATTCTTTAGCTATTAAAATAATCTTAAAATATCATTAATTGTAACAACAACCATTAATAACATCAATAACATTAATCCAACAGTATGTATTTTACCCTCAAGTTCAGGATCAACTGGAGAACCTTTAATTTTTTCTATAATTATAAATAATATATGTCCACCATCAAAAGCAGGTAATGGAAGTAAATTAATAAATCCAACATTAATACTTAAAAAGGCAACCAAGTATAAAATACTAGCAATTCCAGCCTTACTTTGTTCACCAACAACAGAGTAAATTCCAACTGGGCCAGATAATTGACTTAACTTAATTCCACCAGTAAATAAATAGCCAACAGTAATTGCCATTTGTTTAAATATAGAAGCCGTCTTTTTACCAGTATAAACTAAAGCATTAACAAAACCATGTTGTTTTTCTTGCTTCATTCCAATACCATAACGATAAACTTCTTGTCCATTTTCTTTAACCTTCATAGGTTTAAACTTATAAGTCTCTATACTACCATTTTCTTTTTCAACCTTAATAGTAGTATTCTTAGTAGGATCACTAACAGCTAAATATAAAGTTATATCATCAACATAAGAAATCTTATGCCCATTAATTTCTTTAACCACATCTCCTGCTGAAATACCAGCTTCATATGCAGGATAACCTTTCTCAGCTGTTGTAATAACTGGTTTCATAGAAGTACTACCAAAGAATAACCCAATAATAAAGATTATTAATATAGCTGAAATAAAGTTATTACCAGCTCCAAAGAACATTATTAAAAATCTTTGAAAAGCAGTCTTTGATTGTAATCTTCTCTTTTTAGGAACCTTTTGTAAATCATCTTCTCCTACATCTTCACCAGCCAATTGACAAAATCCACCAATTGGAACAGCTCTAATAGAATACTCAGTTTCCTTACCTTTTTTACTAAATAACTTAGGACCCATACCTATCGCAAACTCATAAACATAAACACCATTCATTTTCGCAAATATAAAGTGTCCAAATTCATGAACTAAAACAATGAATCCCAAAATAACTATAAACAATAATAAATTCAATATAAAGCTCATAACTTCCTCCTAAATAACTCCAAGAACTAAAATAAATGCTAAGAAAACAAATATTAAACTGTCAAATCTATCTAAAATTCCACCATGTCCTGGAATCAAATTAGAAAAGTCCTTCATACCATATTCTCTTTTAATTGATGAAAAAACTAAATCTCCCAATTGTCCAATACATGATAAGAATAAAGTTACAAAAATAACTAAAACTAATGAACAATTCTGATTAATAACTGTTACATAATATGATGTTGCGATGAAAGTACCCATTAAAGCTCCACCAACAAATCCTTCTATTGTTTTATTAGGAGAAATTGTAGGAGCCAATTTATTTTTTCCTATAAACATTCCTGTAAAAAGTGCAAAACTATCAGTCATTGTAGTTATCAATAATAAATATATGACATACTTAATATCATAATTACGTGTTATTGTCATCAAATTAAAACTAAGTCCTACAAAAAGTACTGAACCTATTAAAAATAATGCATCTGAAGAATTATATTTTTTTCTATCCTTAATAAAAATCATAGAAGCTAAAAATGCAAATATTACAAAAGACATAACTCTATAATCTAAATTACATACAAATTCAATAGAATCAAAATTATTCATAGCTAGAAAAATAACTAATAAGTATGCAAATACTTTAATTAAAAATGGAAATTTTCTAACAGATTCTCTAATATGAATTAATTCATACAATCCTAATACAGCAAGTAAAGCCATAAAAACAGAAAATGCTTCTCCACCAATGATTAGTAATGGAAAGGCAATCAATATCATTACAATAGCACTTAAAACTCTTGTTTTCATAATTTAACCTCCAAACTTTCTATTTCTATTATTAAATTCTAAAATAGCTTTATCAAATTCTTTTTCATTAAAATCTGGAAACAATACTTTAGTAAAATAAAACTCCGCATAACTAGACTGATAAAGCATAAAATTACTTACTCTAAATTCTCCAGAAGTTCTAATAACTAAATCAACATCTGGTAAGTCTTGATATAAATTCTTAGAAACCAAATCATAATCTATATCATCAATACTTATTTTATTTTCACTATATAATTTACAAATTTTCTTAGTCATATCAACTATTTCAGCTCTACCACCATAGTTTATACAAATATTTAAAACTAAACCTGTATTATTAGCCGTATCTTTTGTAACAACATCCATTGCTTTTAATACTTTATCTGGCAAAGGATAACCTCTTCCTGAAAAAATAACTTTAACATTATCTTTAGATAGTTGTTTTAATTTAGAATTAAAGCATTCAACAAATAAATTCATTAAATATCCAACCTCTTCTTCTGATCTTTTAAAGTTCTCGGTAGAAAAGGCATATAAAGATAAATATTTAACACCAGTTTTAGAAATATATTTACATAAAGTTAGTAAATTATCTGCACCAGCTTTATGTCCAAGACTTCTTGAAAGACCTCTTCTTTGAGCCCATCTTCCATTACCGTCCATTATAATACCAACATGTGTAGGTATATTCAATTTATTATCCATAACATAACCTCTATATCATTATATAACAAACGAAAAAAAAAAGAAAGTACTAACACTCTCTTAAAATTTATCTATATCTATTTTAACATACTTATTATCTTTTAAGCTACTACTAGCTTGAATCAATGTTCTAATAGCATTGGCACATCTTCCATTCTTACCAATAACTCTTCCCATATCTTCTTCAGCTACCATAACTTGAATAAGTATAACGTTATCTTCTTCAGTAGGAAATTCCTTAACGCTAACTGCCTCGGTATTTTTAACTAAAGATTTAACTATTTCTTCTGTCAATGTTACTAAATCCATATTACTTATCCTTCTTTACTTTAGAATCTGCATATTTTTTCATAATACCAGCTTTACTAAATAAATTTTTAACAGTATCAGTTGGAATAGCTCCATTATTTAGCCATTTCATAGCTAATTCTTCATTAATTCTTACTTCACATTCTCCAACAGGTTGATAAATACCAATTAGTTCAAGATATTTTCCATCTCTTGGACTTCTAGAGTCAGTCGCAACAATTCTATAAGTAGGTTTCTTTTTAGCACCCATTCTTGTTAATCTAATTTTAACAGCCATCTTTTTCCCTCCATTTCTTTAATAGACTGCACTTATTATATAATAATAAAAATAAGATGTCAACCATATATTGATAACACATCTTATTTTTTTAATAATTTAAATTTCTTCAAATGAATGATATTTCAAAATTAGACTATCACTTATTAATTTGTTAGCTATCCTTCCAGCGCCAGACTTAGACCAAGGTGTAGAATTTTTATGAGTTAAATCAACTAAAAAAGATGCAGGATAATTAGAATATTTTTCTAAAGTTTTATCAATACTAATTATCTTTTTCAAACCATTACTAGAAGATAAAATTCTACTTCTGATAGGCATTACCTTATCAGTCTCATTATATGTACGACGATCATCTTCTACAGCAAGATCATCATGCCCAGCTTTTTTGTATTTCTCATAAACAGTTTCAATAACTGGTCCTAATTTATAAGCATATATTCTATCATTAAAAAGTTTCTCTTTAGTACTGCACAAATAATCAGCATAACACATATAAACTAGTTTCTCTAATTTCAAATGTGTACAAGGAACTTTAGTTAATATATATTTTGCTATATCTATTCCTTTTAACTCTCTATCTTTTAACAAAATGCCAATAAATTCTTCTTTTGTATCTAAAAGTTTTACCCCAGAGAAAAATTTATCTAACTTAGTAACCTCGTTCCAACCTGGCTTTTCAGTTTGAATAAAATGAGTTGATATTGGAACATCTTCGCCACATTTATTGATTATATAATCTAATTCTTTTTGAATTACATCCATTTGTAAAATATCATCATCAAAATAATCTAAAGCAATTCTTTTTCCCAATGAATAAGCACTAGCCATTACTATAAAGTGTTTAACCATGAAAATCCACCTCCTTTATATATTC
>CAVAJX010000055.1:0-3332 GCA_963589235.1 bacterium
AAAAGAAAAAGAGGCGACACTCAAAATAAATGTTCCAAAAAGCATTATATACTATATAAAATACTGATGCAAATGAGCAAAATATAAAATTATCATAAAATAAATACGTGAATTTTCAAATTTCTAAATCTATCAAAAGAACGTTGAAAAAACAAAGAAACTATGCTAATATAAATATGTCAAGGAAACTTGCATAAAATAAAAAAGAGGAACATTTAAATAGTGTGAATGTCGCCTCAAATAAGATTGTGTTGACACTCTAACTAAGAGTGTCTATTTTTTTATTGCTAATACCAGTAAGGTAAGGAGTAATAAAATGATACATGTGTATCTTAAAACTTTTATAATAAAAGTTCTAATCCTCATATATATCTACCTCCTTTCTTTCTAAAAAAGAAAAAGAGGCGACACTCAAAATAAATGTTCCAAAAAGCATTATATACTATCTAAAATATTAATCAAAATGGCCAAAATAAAGAATTCATACCATAAAACAGTATGAATTCTTTATATCATTTATAAAAATAATAATTTAAATAAATATAACATTCCAAATACAATTATTTTACAATTGTTAAACTAATAGTATTACAAGTAGATAGTTTCTTTGAGTCATAACTACTGGCATTACATACAGTACCAGAAACTGAGTCCCCGTTACTACAACTATCAACATAACTAGCAACAATAGTAAACTTAGGATTTCCAGACTTAGTAGCACTTAAGACTTGAGCACCAGTACTACCAGTCGCAATATAAAACTCTTCCTCATAACAAACAGGAGTAGGAGTAGGAGTATTATTACTAGAATTGTTATTAGTATTCTTATTAGGAGCTTTACCATTACTTATAGTAACAGTAACAGTAGTACCAGATGATACCTCAGATCCAGAACTAATAGACTGACTAATAACATAACCTTTCGCAACACTATCACTATACTTATATACAAAACTATAATTTAGTGAAGCCTTCTTTAACTTACTAGTAGCATCACTCTTACTTAATCCTTTAACATTAGGAACAGATACCTTTTCCCCATCAGATATTGTAACAATAATAGTATCACCATTTTTAATAGTGTCACCCTTATTATAAGAATATTTAATAACTTCACCAATGGCCACATCATTACTAAATTCATGTTGTTCCTCATAATTAATATTATATTTAGAAGCCCATTCTCTAAACTCATTTAATGATTTAAACTCAGGCATTTTTAACTTTCCTTTAGAAAGAGTAATAGTAATAACAGTTCCTTCTTCAACCGCATCACCTTTAGTATGACTTGAAGAAATAACCGAATTTTCTTTTACACTTTCATCATAAGCATCCTTAAATTCAACTTTTAATTTATTCTTAATAATCCAATTAGTTACCTCTGTAACACTCATCTTCTTAAAGTCAGGAATAATAATTTTCTTACCCTTACTAATAACAACATTAACAGTTGTAATATTATCACCCGTAATAGAAACCATAGTACCAGCTTTAACACTTTGACTAATAACATTACCAGACTTAATCTTATCAGAGAAATCATAACTTAATTCATACTTAATACCATATTTCTTTAAATAAAATTCTGTTTCCAACTTAGACTTATTAGTTAAATCAGCTAACTTAACTTCACTGTAACCTCTTTCTTCACCATATGAGAAAGTAAGTTTAATTTCTTCATTTCTTTTAACATTACCAGATTTACTTTGCTCAATCAAAGTATTTTCCTTTTCCTCAGACTGAACAAACTCAACTATAACATTACTTAAATGATTATCTTCAATATACTTTAAAACATCTTCACTTTCCCAACCAACCATGTTAGGTAAAATAATTTCTTTATCTGGATTAGGACCCTCACTAACTAAAACTGTAACTTTATTTATTTTCTTTAACTTTGTACCAGCTTTAACATCTTGATAAATAATATGATACTCATCAATTAAATCACTATATTCATATTCTTGTTCCAAAGATATTTTATTATCTGTAGTCCATTCAATTGCACTCGTTAAACTTTTACCAACTAAGTCCTCCATAACCTTCATAGTAGGTAACTTAACAATATCGAATAAAAGTAGTGAACCAAGAACTTGATATATAAAAAGTATTAATAAAGCTAAAATATTAGTACCTTTCTTTTTACTAGGATTTGTAATACTAACAGATACAAAAAACATCGTAAATAAAAATAATAATAAAGCTAAAATAATATCTTTTAAATTCTCTATATTTATAATTGTAGAAGCGATATAACCTAAACAACTAATAATAGTAAGAACAACTAAAATATTAACTAAAGTATTACCTTTCTTCTTATTATCATATTTATCAACTCGTCTTACAAAGTCTTTATCTTTATCAACATCTTTTTTCAAAGTTTTATCAACATCTTTTTCTAAAGTTTTTTCAATAACTTTTTCATCTAACTTATTAACAGTATTTTTTTTCTTCTTTTTACTCAAGAAAATCACCTCTATCTTTATATATAATTATATAATAAATTGTGTAAAATAGAAACAATAACCAGTACCTAGAATGTCAAAGAATGTCCATTTGACTAACAAGTATATAAATGCTATGATGTAAATATAAAACAGTCGAGGTATAAAATGAATAAAGCAATTAAAAATAATTTAAGTAAAATAATAAGTATTTTTATTTTGATGCAACCAATACTTGATTTAATAACAGGTATTTGTCTACATGTATTTTCTCTTAATTTAACTATTGGAATTATAATTAGAATGCTATTTTTATTATTTATAATGTATGCAACAACATTTATTTATAAGAAAAAACTATCTCTAATTTACTACTTAATAGTAGCTTTCTATAGTGTTATTTATTTAATAAATATATTAGTATTTAAAGGAAATAATCCGCATTTGTTTGGCGAAGTCCAAGGACTTTTACGAGTATTTTATTTTCCATTATTACTAGTATCTTTTTATGATTTAAAAGATGAAATAAAAATATCTACCGCAACACTTTTCACAACACTTACTTTATATTTAATTTTTATTTTTATACCAATGACACTAAACTTAGGTTTTAAAAGTTATGAAATAACTAAATCTGGCACTCTAGGTTACTACAATTCAGCTAATGAAATATCTGGAATTATATCTATACTAACTCCAATAGTATTTATGATGTTTAACTCTAAAGGTAAGTCTATTCTTAAAGTTATTTATATATTATTATACTTAGTCGTAATTCTAACAATAGGTACTAAAACACCATTATTATCTTTACTTATAACTCTAGGTATGACCTTTATATATATAATGATAAAGTCTTATAAAGATAAAAAATATAAACGTATATTA
>CAVAJX010000056.1:0-7397 GCA_963589235.1 bacterium
TAAGTATCATTTTAAAAAAATTTTTTGGTATCATTTTAAAAAAGGATTAACACATAGCCTAATCTAAATTGACTAATAAGGCAAAATATGTTATAATACAGCCATTCGAGAAAGGGGAATAACATGCAACAAATATATGAATTAGAACAAGAAATATTAAATATGAAAGAATTTGGTATGCCAAGCAAAAAGTTTTATAAACCATCACCAAAGATAGAAAAAAAGAGTAGAAAAGTTTTATTTGATTTAGATATGAACCATAATAATTCTCTAGCGGTGGAACTTTTTTTAAAAAACAAAAATAATTTATTTAAAGACGCTATTTATTATAGAGGAAACAAAGTTACTTATGAGGACATGTTTGAAAAGATTTATACTTACGCAAAATCTTTAAAAGCACTTGGTATAAGTAAAGGAACAGAAGTACCAATATGTACTTCGAATATTCCAGAATTTGTTTACCTATTTTTAGCTTGTAATTTAATTGGCACTAAAGTAAATGTGGTTGGAGAATGGTTCGATAAGGAATATTTAAAGGATATACTAAATAAAACTGACTCACCTGTAATGTTTGTATCAGACGATGTATATGGTGATATAAAAGAAACTGTGGAAGGTTCAAACAAAAGTAAAATAATAATGTTTTCTATAACGGACTCATTACCAAAAGATAAAACTGGGAAAAGATATAATCCTTATTTTGAAATTGATTCTAAATTTCATGATTTCAATAGTAAAATATCACATTTTAAACAAAGTACCATTAAAGAAATCGTTACAACAGAAGACTTTGAAATGTATGGATCAAATTATCAGGGAAAAGTAGTTGAAAAATCAGAACTTGATGATACATGTGCTATAACATATACGTCTGGTACGACAGATCCAGGTCGTCCAAAAGGTGTTGAACATACTAACAGAAGTTATATCACTCTATCAAGATATAAAGTATCAGATGTTTCAGGAATGCCTAATATGAAAAACTTAACAGTTTTAGGACATATTCCAACATATACACATATGGAATTATCATGTGGTATATCAGATACCTTATATTGTGGATGTACATTAGCTTTAGAACCATTTTACAATAAAGAATTTTTCCCATATTCATTATTAATTAATAAACCAAATTACGTTTGTGCCAGTACAGGATTTTGGGGTAATTTATGTAAAAAACTAAATTATGATCCAAAATGGAAAAAAGTAAAAATGCCATATTTAATGGTTCCAACCGTTACTGGAGAAGGCTGCTCCATTGGTGAAGAAAAATTCTTTAATTCAACAGCTAGAAAACATAAATTTGGAACTGATAAACTTCCATATCCTTTGGCACCAGTTACCTTTTCAATGGGCGGTGGAACAACAGAAGGAAGCGGAATATTTGTGTTATTATATAAATCTCTTCAAGAAAAAAGACTACGCTCTGTGATAAAAAAAGAAACTCTCGGACTAAGACCCCATGGCTTTGCCGAAGTGGAAGTTTTAGATGAAAATGGTAATTATTGTGATATTGGTGAGCCAGGACGTTTAGTGGCCATATCTCCATGTGAAATGAAAAGATATACTACAGATAATGCTAAAAGTCCATATATAACTGATGCCACCGGTAAAACCTGGTTAAACATGGGAACTTATTCTTATAAATCGGACAAGAATAGAAAAATTAAAATGAAAGGTCGCATGAGCGACATTATATATCTAGAGTCAGGTGAAAAAATACCATATTATAAACTGGTTGATGCTGTTTCAAAAGATACAAAAAATATATTGTCTTGTACAGTTGTAAGAGCCAAAGATACCGATGAATACATTTGCCATTTTGAAATGCAACCAGACAGCAAAAAGAAAAAAGAAGAAACTATAAAAAGTTGTGCTAGAAGAATAGAAAAAGTAGTTCCAGAAGAGGTCCTAAACAAAATGTATATACGTTATCACAGTTTTGATGAATCATTCCCAATTGACCCTTCAGGAAAAAGAAGCATTACAACACTAATAAACACTGGCGTTGATGATAAATGTATAGCACTCAAGAATGTTTTATCAAAAGAAAAAAGTTCATCAAAGGTATACGTAAAAAAAGAAAATTAATAGCAAGTTTTCTTTTTTTCTTTAAAAAAAATATACTATATGATAAAATACATATAAAGTAGGTGGCAATAATGGAATTTACATATGCAATTATTTGTACATTTGTTTTTTCAATTGTATTAAGTATAATTTATTTTAAAAAAGAACATATTTCAAGTCCAGAAACAAAAATATATTCTGTGTTACTTATAACGAATTCAATAGGACTTTTAATTGAGTTTATATGTTCATTTATAGGATATAAATATACGTCAAATGTTTTTTTAGCTACTATCTTCACGAAAATGTACTTAGTTTATTTAATGTCGTTTATATTATTAATGACGTTATATATATATATGATTTGCTATGTTGTTAGTAAAAGACCAGATGAATCACGCTGGGTGAAATTAAAGGAAATATCACTTATATTATACATTATATGTATAGTTATAACTATCCTATTACCAATGAATGTAAAAGCTGGTTATGCTGATGGCTTAGCAGTTAATTTTGTATACCTATGTGCAAGTATTACACTAATTATCTGGTTTATACCATATATTAAAAACAGAAAGTATATTCAAGGTAAAAAATTAACTCCACTGGTTGTTTTTTTGATATTGACAGTTGTTACATCACTCATTCAAAAAGCAAATCCTCATGTAACTATTACTACAATAATGGAATTTCTAATTGTGTTTATTATGTATAACACCATCGAAAACCCAGATATGAAAATAATCACTGAGTTAAACATCGCTAAAGAACAAGCTGAAAGAGCTAACAACGCTAAAAGTGAATTCTTGTCTAGTATGTCACATGAAATTAGAACGCCATTAAACGCTATTGTAGGTCTATCAGAAGACATGGCTGAAAGAAATAACGTACCAGCTGAAATGAAAGAAGACTTAGAAGATGTAATCGCTGCATCTCGTACCTTACTAGAAATAGTTGGTAATATCATGGACATCAATAAAATAGAAAGTGACAAATTAGAAATAATTGAAACATCATATAACTATCGTAAAGAAGCTAAAATGTTAGCTAAAGTAAATGCCACTCGTATAGGTGACAAACAAATAGAATTAAAAACTAATATAGCAGAAGATATTCCATATCAGTTACTCGGTGATAGAGTTCATATTAAACAAGTTATCAATAATTTATTATCAAACGCTATTAAATATACAGAATCAGGTACGATAGAATTTACTACAAAATGTATTAATAAAGATAAAAATTGTCTCTTAATAATAAGTGTAAAAGATACCGGTCGTGGAATAAAAGCTGAAGACATTAATAAATTATTTACAAAATTTGAACGACTAGACATTGAAAGAAGTTCTACTGCAGAAGGTACTGGACTAGGTCTAGCAATTACCAAAAAATTAGTAGAAATGATGGGTGGTAAAATAAACGTTCAAAGTAGTTATGGTAAAGGTTCACTATTTATCGTTCAAATACCTCAAAAGATAGATTTAGAAACTAAACCATTAACAGATACTCAAATAATTAATAGTGCTGAAATCATGCAAAGAATAAATAATTCTGATTACAGTAATAGAAGAATTCTAATTGTTGATGATAACAAATTAAATATAAAAGTAGCTAAACGTGCACTAGAATCTTTCAATTTCCAAATTGATGAATGTGAAAATGGTCAAGAATGTTTAAATAAAATTGTTTTAGGACGAGAATATGATGTAATATTAATGGATATTATGATGCCAATAATGTCTGGAGAAAGAGCACTACGTGAACTAAAGAAAAATCCTAATTTTAATACACCAGTTATTGCTTTAACTGCTGATGCTATTTCTGGTAGTGAAAAAAAATATCTTGAAGAAGGATTTGTTGACTACATAGCTAAACCATTCAGTAAAGACCAAATTAAAGTAAAACTAGATCGTATTCTCGCAAACACTCCAAAGAAAGTAGAAAAAGTACCGGAATATAATCCAGATGTAGACCGTTTTGCTAATGTAGAAGCTATCGTTATAGGTGAAGAAAAATAATTACAGGAATGATTTTATATCATTCTTTTTCTATACATAAATATTTTATATGGTATAATTAGATTATAGGAGGAAAATATGAATATAAAAGAAAATATAAATGAAAATATATTTAGAGGATATGATATTAGAGGAATTTATCCTACTGAATTAGATGAAGATACAGTATAT
Organism: bacterium; assembly: GCA_963589235.1. GTDB lineage: Bacteria > Bacillota_I > Bacilli_A > RF39 > UBA660 > CAG-877. The sequence goes on from CAVAJX010000056.1 coordinate 4,260, forward strand.
ACTATTGGATTAGGGTTCGGTAGTTATATTCAAACAATAGGTAAAACAACTTGCGTCATTGGTCACGATAATCGTTTATCAGGAGAAAGTTTATATAATGCTTTAATTAAAGGTATAACAGAAACTGGCGTTAATATAATTTCTCTAGGTTTATGTACAACACCAATGTATTACTATGCTTGTATAAAATTAGGAATACCATCAGGTGTTATGGTAACAGCTTCACATAATCCTAAAGATGATAATGGCTTAAAGTTTGCTTTTGATGAGTCTGGAAACTGTAAAGGACAAGAAATTCAAGATTTCTTAGCTTATATAAAAGCTGGAAACTTTAAAAAAGGAACAGGTACTGTAACTGATTATAGTATTCGTGATGAATATTTGGAACTATTTAAAACTAATTTACACTTTGGAAATAGAAAATTAAAAGTCGTAATTGATCCAGGTAATGGAACAACAAGTATTATCGCAAAAGAATTATATGAAATGTTCCCAATAGAATTACATGTAATCAATGGTGAAAGTGATGGCAGATTCCCAAATCATCATCCAGATCCTTGTGTTGAAGATAATCTTACTCAACTAAAAGAGAAAGTAAAAGAACTTGGAGCTGATGTTGGCTTAGGTTTTGATGGCGATGGTGATAGACTAGGTGTAGTATCAGAAAAGTCAACCTTTATACCAACTGATCAATATATGATTATCATAGTTAGAGATATTATAAATAAAGTAGCTAAAAAAGAATTCTTATATGATGTAAAATGTTCTAAGTCACTTAGTGACGAAATAGAACGACTAGGCGGAAAAGGCCTATGTTATCGTACTGGAAACTCATATACAAAAGCTAAAGTAAGAGATGAAGATTTACCATTTGGTGGCGAGTTGTCTGGACATGTTTACTTTAGAGACCGTTGGCCAGGATTCGATTCAGGACTATATGCTGGACTTCGTCTATTAGAAATATTGTCTCATACCGATAAAACAGTAACAGAATTACTTTCTGGAATTAATAACTACTATTCAACAGAAGAATTAAAGTTCAAAAGTTCTGATGACAAAAAATTTGCCATTATTGATAAAGTAGCAGAATATGCCAAAAGTAAAGATTATAAGTTTTTAGATATTGATGGTGTAAAAGTTTTATTTGATGATGGTTGGGCACTAGTTAGAGCTTCTAACACTGGCCCTAATATAACTGCTAGATTTGAAGCTAAAACTGAAGAAAGACTAGAAGAACTACAAAAAGAATTCATTGGTCTAATAGAAGAATATAATAAATAGAAAAGAGAAAAACATAATGAAAAGAAATGAAAAATTAACGGTATATTATCATTGTAATAAAGAATTTCCACAAATAATGTCAATGTACAATAAAGTAACATCAATAGAAGATTATGAGTATCCAGAATTAGAACCTGTTGTTGTAAGCCTAAGTCAACAAGCAACATACTTTGATGCCGATTTAAAAAAACATGTCACTACCAAAAATGTTAGATTTTTCGTAGGAAAAGTAGAAGATGCTGAATTGGTAATTAGTCATCCAAACATTTATAAAGTTCCAAATCCTATAGAATTTTATGAAAACTGTAAAGAAGGGAAAATAATTACCTATATATCACCAAGAGGTAAAGTTTATACAACTCCAAAGACAAATTGTACAAAAGCATTTGAAACAGAAGAAGAATTACACGCAGGAGTGGATAAATTTGTTACTGAATTTTTAAATGAAAAATGTATTGACGATATAATAGAAGTACAAGGTACTAAGCACTCTGCAAAAGTATATACAAAATAAATCAGTAAAGTATTTTTCTATATATGTATGAAGGAGAAAATATGGAAGAAATAACATTAGTAACAGGTAATTTAGGTAAATGGAAAATAGCGTCTAATATATTTAAAAAATATAATATTGAACTGCTACAAGAAAAAATGGAAACACCAGAAATACAGTCGTATGATGTGGAAGAAGTATCAAAGTATTCCGCAATATACGCTGCCAAAAAGTTAAATAAACCAGTTATCAAATCTGATGTTGGCTACTATATAGAAGAGTTAAATGGTTTTCCGGACCCATTTCTTAAATATATTAATGGTATGTTGACAAGTGAAGATATATTGAAATTATTAGAAAATAAGCAAAACAGAAAAATAAAACTAAAAGAATGCTTGACATATGCAGACGAAAATGGCAAAGTAAAGCAATTCACAAGCGTTGAAGAAGCAACAATTAGTACAAAATCAATGGGCGAAGGAAGCACATTTGATAAAATCGTTATTTTACAAGGTGATAAACTTCCAAAAGCTATGAACACAGAAGAAGAAAATCTAAAACACTTTTAAAAACAATTAGTAATATATGATACAATGGCTAAGTTTTTAACTGAAGAAGATTAAATATAAATGGCAAAACGAGGTAAAAATGGAAATAGAGATTAGATATTATTTTTCTAAAAATAGTAAAGACAAAATTCTAAACAAACTAAATACTTTTACTGAATTAAATTATCAAGGCACGTTTTATGAAAAAACAGATCAATATAATCATCCAATGAAAGAATACAATTTCTATAGTAAGGAAATAGATGGTAGATTTAGAGTGAGAAAAACATCTTCCTCTGAAATTTCTAAATGTATGATTACTTGGAAAAGAAGATTACCAAGTACAACAAAAGAACTAATTCATACTGAAGAAGAAGTAGAGGTGAGTATAGATCCAAGTGAATATGATAATCTAATACATTTACTACAAAATGTAATTCATCTAGATTTAGTAGAAAGTTATGAAAGATATCGAAGTGTATATTCAAATAAAGAAATAGAAATTGTAGTAGATGAATATCCATTTGGAATAGCCCTAGAAATAGAAGATAAAACTCATACAGACAAAGCCAAAGAAATAATTAATTACTGGCTAGAAAAACTGAATTTAAATATAAATGATGCTTATCAATTGTCCTGGGACGATAAATATAGTGAAATATGTAAAGAACAAGGAAAAGAAGTTTATAATATCGTTACTTTCGATAAAGACATGCCTAGTATTGAAACTGAATTTTAAAGGGAAACATTTCCCTCTTTTCTGTTAAGATTTTTTTAAAATGATACTTTTTAATTATTAAGTAGATAACTAACAAA
>CAVAJX010000057.1:0-2749 GCA_963589235.1 bacterium
TGTGGAGGTGTACCAAATTTTAAAGCCTCCACAAAGAAACCAAATTTATTTTTTATGTCATCCTCGGATAATTCTAAAGCCCTAAACATCTTTTCTTGAACTTTTTCATCATGAATACGAATAGAACCACCACCGGCTTCATAACCATTGATAACAATATCATAAGCCTTTGAATAACAATGTGCTTTATCATCAATAAGTTTATCTACATCACTATCTAAAGGAGAAGTAAATGGATGGTGACAAGCTACATATCTTTCCTCTTCTTCACTATATTCAAATGAAGGGAATTCAACTACCCAAAGTAATTTAAAATCATCCTTCTTAATTAAACCAAGTTCACGAGCTAACTTACATCTTAAAGCTCCAAGTGAAGTCTTTACAACATTATACTTTTTATCAGCGATAATAAGTACTAAATCATTCTTTTCAATACCTAATAAATCTTTTAGTTTACTAATTTCTTCTTCAGAAACAACTTTCGCAATACTACCAGTAACTTCATCTTCAAATTTTAAATATGCTAAGCCAGATGCTTTATAAGTCTTAACAAATTCAGTTAACTGATCAAGTCTCTTACGAGAATATTTACTAGCAGCATCCTTAGCTACCAAACAATTTATAATACCATTTTCATCTACTATATTTTTAAATACTGAAAAATTAGTATTTTTGAAAACTTCTGTAATATCACAAATAGGCATATCAAATCTTAAATCAGGTTTATCAGAACCATATTTACTAATCGCATCATCATACTTCATCTTCATTAAGGGTAACTTAATATCTATACCTCTAATTTCTTTAAATACATGAGCAATTAATCTTTCAGAAAGATCCATAACATCATCTTGATTTACAAAACTCATTTCTATATCTACTTGTGTAAACTCAGGTTGTCTATCACTTCTTAAATCTTCATCTCTAAAACACTTAGCTATTTGAAAGTATCTTTCAATTCCACCAACCATTAATAATTGTTTAAATATCTGTGGTGACTGAGGAAGTGCATAGAACTTTCCTTTATTAACACGACTAGGAACCAAGTAATCTCTAGCACCTTCAGGTGTAGATTTACAAAGTACTGGTGTTTCAACTTCTAAGAAATTATTTTTATCTAAAAAGTTTCTAATTGCCATAGTAATCTTATGTCTTGTAATTAAATTATTAGTAACAGTTCTTCTTCTAATATCTAAATATCTATACTTTAATCTTGTATCTTCTAAAGCAGTAGTATCATCACTAATTTCAAAAGGTAAATCATTACTAGAATTTAATAACTCTATTTCAGATAATTCAATTTCAATATCTCCTGTTGGAATATTTTTATTCTTAGATTCTCTTTCACTAACAATACCTTTTGCTTTTATAACTGATTCACTCTTTAAAGAAGAAGCAACTTCATAACATTTTCCTTCTCTCGCCACTAATTGAACAATTCCAGAACGGTCTCTTAAATCTATAAAACAAACTCCACCTAAGTCACGTTTCTTTTGTACCCAACCATATAAAGTGACTTCTCTATCTTTATCAGTAAGTCTTAAACTATTATTTTCAATTTCCTTCATAAATTTTTACCTCCTTAATGTTTGCAAGAACATCCATGGTGACAAGAATCTTCATCATCAGAACATCCTCCGTCACAACAACAGTCATCTCCACATCCACCATCACAACAACATTCGTCATCACAATCACCATGACAACATTCATCGCCACAGCAGTCATCATCTGATGAAGTTAATTTTTCATCTAAATAATACAATAAAGCATCCAAACTAATTATTTCTTCTTCTTTTGTCTTATTATTTTTAATTTTAACTTCATTATTATCTAAGTCTTCACTATTTAAAACACATATAAATTTAGCATTTAATCTATCAGCTTGTTTAAATTGTGCTTTTAATCCTCTACCAGTATACTCAGTATCAACAATAAATCCAGCCATTCTTAATTCTTGTGCTAAATAAGTTGCATACTTCTTTTCATCATCATTGACATACATTAAAAATAAATCTATATCTTCAACTATCGGTAATTTTACTTTTTCAAGTTCTAAAGCCATAACAAGTCTACCAATTCCAGATGCAAATCCAACACAAGCAGTCTCTGGTCCATCTAATTGACTAACTAAACCATTATATCTTCCACCTGCACCAATGACATTATTAGATCCAAATCCTTTAACTTTAGCCTCTATTTCAAAAACAGTATGATTATAATAATCAAGTCCACGAACAATTCTAGGATTAATTTCATACTTAATTTGCATAATATCTAAATACTCTTGAACCTTTTCAAATCTATCTCTACTCTCATCATTTAAATAATCTAAAGTAGTAGGAGCATTTTTTAATATCTCGTTATCAGCATCAACTTTACAGTCTAATATTCTTAATGGATTCTTTAAAAGTCTTTCTTGACAGTCTTCGCAAAGTTCTTTTACATAAGGCTTAAAATATTTTATTAAAGCTTCACGATAAGCATTACGACTTTCATTATCACCTAAACTATTAAGATTAACTTTAATTTCTTTTAATCCTAACATTTTATATAAATTTACTGCCGCACTAATAATTTCAGCATCAGACATCGGATCGTCAGTTCCAAGTATTTCCATACCAAATTGTGTAAGCTCTCTATCTCTACCAGCTTGAGGTCTTTCATAACGATACATTGTACCATTATAATAAACCTTTACAGGTTGATTAGCATCACCATACATTTTATTTTCAATATAAGCTCTAAC
>CAVAJX010000058.1:0-35063 GCA_963589235.1 bacterium
ATAATAAAAGTAAAAAGATAGAGATTATTCTCTATCTCGGCTGTGAATAGTAACACTTTACAGTCACTTTTTACGTAAAAATCTAAAAAAAGAATAACTTAAAAGAAATCCCAAAATTAAAAGTAATAAAAAATAAATATGTAAAATACCATTATTAATTAATTTAATACCTAAAAAATATATTAAAGAAAAATCAAATAAAAACAAAAAGTTACCCAGTATTTTAATTTTCTTATTTTTATTGAACAATAATCCATAATTTAAATTAGTAAAAACACTAAGAATAGTTCCAAATAAAAATGAAAATACAAAACTATATATTTGTAGTTTTAAATTCACTACTTAAATAACCTATTAAAAATACTTTCTTCTTTATTCTTCTTAGTATTTTCTTCTACATAATTAATACCAGAAACATTTCCTTTTATTGAAACATTTCCTTGCAAAGTATCAAGTTTAACTAACTCTAATTCACTACCCTTAATAACCATAAAACCCATAATTGTTTCTAATAGAAATTGTTCATTATCAAAATTCTCTATTTTTTTAACTCCTGTAATTATCAAACTCTTTCTCTCAAACAAATTAATACCATGATTATAACTGTTAATACTATTTTCTTGTTTATCCATGCAATTCCTCCTAACAAAGTATATGACAAAAAGAAAATAATAGAACAAAAAAAAGATGCCTTAAGCATCTTCCTCTTCTGAATCGTCTTCAGCATTTTTATAAGCTTCTAAAATAGCTTCTTCAAACATAGCACGAACTTCTGGATTTATAGGATGAGCTATATCACGATAACCACCAGTAGCAGTCTTTCGGCTAGGCATTGCTATAAATAGTCCGTTGTCTCCTTCAATAATACGAATATCATGTACTGCAAAACTGTCATCTAGTAATACAGAAGCAATACCCTTCATACGAGATCCTTCTTTTTCAATTTTACGTACATTTACAGATGTAATTTTCATGTGAATTTTCCTCCCTCATAAAGTATAATCACTTTATACAATTATTTTATAATATAAAACTATAAAAATCAAGCATTTTATAGCGAGTAAATATAGTAAAATCAATAAAAAGAACAATAAATAATAACATTATCCAAACTAGTATCAAAAGAGGCATTATATCTAGTAATTTTAAGATTCTTATCTAACAAATACTTATAATTATCTGTTCTATAAACTAATATAATTTTACCAGTTTCATTCAAAATCTTATTCTTAATATTTAATAAAAACTCATAAAACAAAGAAGTATCACAATAATCACCAATATTACTTAAATAAATATAGTCAAATTTTTCCATATTATCTAAATCTAAGTCAAATAATGATGAAACATACATATTTAAAACAATATCATCTTTTAAAAGTAAACTCTTAAGTTTATTATAATTATCCTCACTACTTAAATATAAATTATGAGTCCTAAAAAAATCAATTTTCCTACTAATATTATCCAAATTATTAAATTCATAAGAACAAGACCAAGAAATATTTTTTACAAATAACGAAACATCATCAGCATATAATGAAAATTTATTTATAATCCTATTTCTAATATCATCTTTTATAAAGGAACTATATTCATTAAATTTATAATAAATATTATCTAAATCTTTATACATAGTTATAAATTCTTCATAATTATATTTCTTAATCATAGCCCTTTTAATTTCAAAATAATAATAAGCATATTCATTAATATCAACCAAGGTCATATTTTTACAGCCAAAAAGACCTGAGTTAAAGAAAAAATCCCCTGAAGCAATTATCGAAAATATACTTTTATTACTTAAATCAGCATCATTAAAAAATGTCTTATCCGTAAACATTAATTTTAAAGGTTCATTAGAAAATAAATAGACTCTAGATCTATGTGAAAATAAAGTATCAATATCAAATAAATCATTAAATTTCTCATAATGAACACATCTATTAGAAAAATACTCTCTATACAAACCATCAAAATTATTACTTAAAATGTTATTTTTTAAACTTTCAGCATAATCAAAAACACTTTTTAAAGAGTTTAATTCTTCTAAATTTAATTTTTCATTGTCATATATTTTTATAAAAAAGCCTTCCTGACAAGAAATTTCTAATGTTTTAATAAAACTATTAGGACCAAAGAATTCAAGTTCCATACTAACATCAGCTAACGTTACTGTGATAGATTCACCTACATTAACAAACTTCAAAGAAAAAACTCCAGTTTTTTCACAAAAACTAGATAAAGACCGAATATAATAATTAACTTTTACTTTCCAATCAAGATGATTTTCTAAATAGAAAAAGAGATCTAACATATCATTATTCATATCCTATCACCATAACAATTATAGCAAAACCATTCCTTACTAATCAATTATTTCTAAACTATCAACAAGTAAATCACTATAACTAAATGACTTAACTTTACTATTGTCTAATGTAATAATAAAAATAGCTGGATATAAATCAGTTATAATACCTTGAAACTCATCAACTTGATTCCTAGTACCCTTAAATCTAAATGAATGAACAATACCCTTATTACTAGCCACATACTCCTTTATTTTATCAAGTGTCATCTTGGATACCCTACATACATAGTACCATTAGTTATAATACCACCTATGCCATCCTTACCATATTTTGTTTTTTCTATTAAATGAATCAAATCAATACTTTTATTTCTATCCGACAATGCCAAAGAAGACGCAATAATAGCCGGATCAAGTGCATGAATATTAATTCTTTTTGGACTAGACGCAAAGTTAGCACCAGCTTTTATCAATTCTTCATAATTAGACTGACAAGCACCAGCTATTATAATTAATTTATCATGACTTTTCTCATATTTTCTAGCAACCTTAACAGCATCTATAAAATTAATAGTATTTTGATAATTATTATTATCTTTCATATCATCTTTTTTTGAATAGTACGCATCATGTCCTGTAACTACAACAATATCCGGTTGAAACTCTTCAAGTAAAGCTAAAATCTTATTAGGCATTTCTATTTCTTTCAAAGTAATACCATTAGCTTTAACATTCATATCTTCATAAAACTTCATACATCTTTCTAAATAATCATTATCACCATCTATATGAAGTATTTTACCAGGTAAATAAAAATACTGACTTCTATCAATATTCAAATCTCTTACATTCTTTTCTATAATACTTTTATCATCATTTTCTTTATGATCTAAAACTTTAACTAAGTCATCAATATAAGAATCAGCAACTAGTCTCAAATCAACACCTTTTAAAAATACAATATCTCCTTCAAAACCAACAATTTTAAATAAAATATCATGTTCATGTGATATTCTAGTTACCTGGTCACCTATTTTTAAATTCAAAATATCCCTCCCAATTAAGTATATAAAAAAAAGAGCAGCAATATTACTCTTTCTGTTTTGAATATTCTACAATAGTATACCAAGTAACCGGATCTATAACACCCGTCATCTCTTGATTAAATATTGACTGTATTTTCATTACTGACCTTTCCATTAAGTCATCAAATATTCCAGATACTCTAACTCCAGGAATATTACCAGTTTGCTGACAAATTTTTAATAAAAACCTTTGTATAATTCTAACATCATCACCAGACATCCCTAGAGCTAATAATCTACCTTGAAACAACTCATCTTCATACTGAGCATACTCTTCTGGAATATTACGTATTGTCTCTCTATACACCGTAACCAATTCATTCCAAGTATCAGCATCAACTACACCAGTAGCTGGCAGACCATATTTTTTCTGAAAGTTTATTACCATTGCCTTAGTATTATCGTTAAAGACACTATTAAGTCTTAAACTTGGTAAATCTGGAGCAAAATAAGCAATTGTTAATAAAACATAATGTAATACTTGAACTCCTAAACCAACATCTGAATACTTAAGTTCATTACCATAATCATAAATAGCCTCTTCTTCACCTATTCCTTCTGAATAAATATCATTAACCCTTTTAACAGCATTATAAATATACTTTATTTTATACCAAGTAGAATAATCAACAATACCAGTAGGATTCAAGTTAAATATTTCTTGAAATTTTTTTACACTATTTTGCGTATAAACACCAAAGACACCATTGATTCTAGGAATCTTAGGAATAGCTGGATAATTATTTGATATTCTATTTAATTCTCTCTGTATTATTCTTACCTTATCACCAGCATTACCAAGTTCAATAGGATAACCCGGATAAGCACCAAACACTTCCCCTGTCGGAGCATCTTCTTTTATATTAACATCATTACCATAATAATATTTTAATATTTCTAAAGGAGTTTTATTTTGTCTTGCCAAAGAGACACTTCCCCATTGCGATAACCCGTTACAAGTAGTAACTTTTCCATCACAATAAACAGCATTTAAAGGTTGTATCTGACCAGTACGATAAATATAATTGTTAAATATTTGATCTACTTTTTTAGAAATAGTATCAAATACTTGTCTATTCTTAACAAATGACTGATCATATGCCGGTAAAGATGTAATATCAAATGTATAACCTTTACTAGGATACCATTCATTATAAATACGATTTAACGCAAATGATATTTGCGCAAGTATATTTGCCTCTATCGCACTATCAGGCCAAGTAGGATAAATTTCATTAGAAGCTACGTTTTTGATATAATCAACAAAAGGTAAACTTAAATTTTCAGCGGCCTCATCAGGAGCCCCTAAATGTACTACTATCTCAGTTGGAATAGTAGGATAATTAATAACACCATTCATAATTATTCACCTGCACCTTCAAATGAAGAACTTGTTATTGGAAACTGTATTGGTTGAATAATTTTTACATCATCAAAAATATATATAACATAATCTTTAGTCTCATTAGTATTTATATTTTTAGCAGTAATGTTATAAGTAGTAGAAACAATATCATCAGCAGACTCTACATCACTCTTCATTTCCTTTGTCGGTAAACTGATATTATCAATAATACCAGAAGAATCAGTAACACCTTCATAAAAAACAACTCGTTTACCATCAATATCTTTATAAATAGTAATATCAACATCTTTCAAAGGAAAAGCCTGATTAGCAGTAAATACTTGAACTTTTAAAAGTCCAGAACCAGTATTTTGACTAGCAAAATCTGGATAATTTTTACTATCATACAAAGTATCATTCATATAAAACACCCTTTCTTTATATTATTAATTTTTGACCAAGTGAAAGTAAATTACTAGTCAAATTATTTTTTCTTTTAATGGCATCTACTGTAGTATCAAACTTTCTTGCTATAGAATAAAGACTATCTCCAGCTTGAACAGTATAATAAGTATCACCAGTACTTGGAATTTTTAAAACTTGACCTATTGATAAATTATTAGTACTAAGATTATTAAGAGATTTTATTTCTGAAACACTAGTATTATATTTTCTAGCTATTGAATAAAGATTATCACCTGATTTAACAGTATAAGTAATATAATCCTCCGGAACAACAAAGTCTTCACCATAACACTCTTCAACTGAAGAAACACCTTTATTATCGTCTACTATTAAGACCTGACCTATTGATAATACATCAGTCTTTAAATTATTATCTTTTTTAATTTTATCTACTGTAGTTCCAAATTTATTCGCAATACTATATAAACTATCACCAGCTTGAACAGTATAATTTACATAGTCTGACATTGTTGTATTATCACTATCATCCATGTAACAAGGTATTCTAATTCTTTGTCCTATTGAAAGATTATTACTAGTTAAATTGTTATATCTCTTAATAGCGTCTACTGTAGTATCATATTTTTTTGCTATTGAATATAAATTATCCCCTTTAACAACAGTATAAATAACACATTCAGATGGATTATTTTCATCTCCTCTAGAAATAATAAGTACTTGTAATGGAACAATATTATCATCAGATAAATTATTCAATTCCCTTAATTTCTGTACACTAGTGTTAAACTGTCTAGATATTCCATACAACGTATCACCTTTCTGAACTACATACGTATTATTCATAGAATTACTCCTTTCATTAATATATATGAAAAAAGTCAAAAAAAAACCCGTATTTTTCGGGCAAATAACTATTTAGTACATAATTCATTAGCTAAATCAACAAATACCTTAACAGGTAAAGCCTCAGCTCTTACAGATAAATCATAGCCAGACTTCTGTAAAACCATATTAACTTTTTCTAAATCATAACCTACTAAATTATTCTTAATAGTCTTTCTTTTTTGTTGAAAACTATCTCTAACTAATTTCTCAAAAAATTGACCATCTAAAAGTTCATACTTATTTTCTTTTTCTTTAAAAGAAATAATAACACTATCTACATTAGGTACTGGAACAAATTCATTCCTAGAAACCAAGAACTCCTTATGAGCATCAAAATAATACTGTAATAAAACAGATATTGAACCATATGACTTATTACCAGGACCAGTTGTAAATCTATCACCAACTTCTTTTTGAACCATCATAACTATTCTTTTAAATTTCAATTTGCTATCTATAAGTTTCAAAATAATTGGCGTTGTTATATAATAAGGAACATTACTAACAAAATACAAATTTTCATAATCATATTTTGAAACATCACCACATAAATCAGAAGTTAAAAAGTCTTTAAACAAAACTTCTACGTTATTTAGACCCTCTAATCTACTATAAAGTTCATCTTTTAAATCTTCATCTATTTCATAAGCTAGTACATTATCAGCTCTTTTAGCAAGTTCTCTAGTCATAATTGCGCCACCTGGACCAACTTCAATAACTAAAGATTTTTCTTTAATATCCGCAACATCTACAATTCTTTTAACTACACTTATATTCTTCAAAAAGTTCTGTCCAAACTTTTTCTTAAAATCAACATTATATCTTTCCATTCAACATCACCCTTATACATGTAAAAAACTAAATAATTTCCAATTCTTCTTCCTTTGCTTTACTCTTCCATTTAGAAACTATTTTTAAAATATCAAATATTAAAATCGCAATAGCTGGTACTACTATTCCTAACATAAATCCATATGAAGTAGTTAAAAATCTTCTAACAGCACCAAGCTTAGGTATTTTTAAAATTACTTTTCCAAATATTCTATCTTCCGCAACTATTGAAGGATCCATAATACTATTATTATCACCCTTAGTTCTAAATAAATATGCACCAGAACTAGATTTTTCTTTACTAACTATTCTATGTGTAACAGTTAAATCTGGATAAGACGGATCAATAGATGAGAATGTTATTATATCACCTAATTCCAAATTTTTACCAGTTTCTCTTCTAATAACAATAGCGTCATCAACATTAATTGTTGGTACCATACTTTGAGAAACAATAATATAAGCATCAAATAATGGTGTTTTATTATTACCTTTACTTAAGTTATAAACCAAATCACCAAAGTATAAAGCCATTACTAAACCAAAACCTACAAAGAAGACAAAAATTGCATATAAAAATGCCTGAGCTATAAAATGAAAAATATACTTTATTTTTTCAAAAGTACTCAACTCAGTCTGAAAATTATGCACTTTATCATTTAAATCAGCATGAATTCTCATGAAATTGCCTCCTAATCTATAACAATTATAATACTTATCAAAGTTAAAAATCTATATTTTTACAAATAAAAAAGAACGCTTTACACGTCCAAATTATAATTAACTTTCACAATAGCCTTAAAATTTTTAGAAGAACTACCTATAACAGTCTCCTCATCAGTCCATATTTTAAGTCTATAATTATCACAAAATTGTTTAGTATCTTCAGTTGTATTTCTAAAAACACCAGAATATAAAATCATACTATTACTTGAATTATCAGTATTAAAAATATTATTTTCTAAAGTAGAAGTAAAATAACTAGGATAATTATCAACAGGAACATATCTTCCATTAACAAGTTTTTCTAAATATATTCTAACTTCATTATCACCAAGTAAAGCATAATCATCATCTTTAACTCTTTCTAACAACACTTCATAATTAATAGTATTATTTAAAGACACATTAGAAATAACTTTAAAGTCTAAATAACTACTCATACCAATTCCTTCTGAGTCTTTCATCGGTAAAGTTCCAATTAAAGAAATACCATCATCGTCAGTATCATAATCAATATAAACAATGTCTTTAGAATTTAAACTAGAATTAGGTTCAACTAAAACAGCATAACTAACACCAACTATCGCAACTATTAAAATAGCCAGTCCTAGTATTGACAATAATAATTGTTTTGACAAAGTATTATCCATAATACCACCGCCTCAAAACTACTTATCTTTTCCAAATACATCTACTTTTACAGAAACATAATAAACATTATCAGGAACAACAGTACTCTTTTCATCTAAAAATACTCTAAGACGGTAATTATCAACTGAATCACGTTTCTTAGTATCTTCTAATAGTACCATAGAACCAGCTGGAGTTGAAAGTTTACTACTCTTAGTAAGACCTTTAAAAACAGAAGGCCCAAATACTTTACTAAAAGAACCAGAATTTTGTTTTTCTAAATAAAACTTAATCATATCACCAGTAACATTAGATTCATCTTCAATAATAGAAGCTGCTATTTCATAATTAATTTCATCAGAATCTTCCAACTTAGTATTAACAACAAAATCAAAATATTGTTCACTGGCCTTTCCAGGTGAATCTGTTAAAGGGACTAAATTAGTAAACTTAAATGTATTACTATCAGTATAACTCATAGTAATTACACCAGGATTATATTCATCAACAGTATCATCCTTTTTATTACTTAAAAGACCAAATGCTAATACCACTATCAAAATAACTAAAACACTAATTAATATAATCCAACAAATAACTTTTTTTGATACACCCTTTTTATCCATATAAGTTAATCCTCCTAAGATAATTTCTTAACTTTTATTATACCATTAAATTCTTTTTTTGTATCACTTAAAAAATAAGTTTCATCTAACCAAAGACGTAATTTGAATTCTTGCTTCTGATTTCCAAAAATTGTACCAGAATATAATAACTTACCAGATGCACTACTCTTTGAAACTCTTAAATTTCGATATGTCATAACTTCATTACCAGAATAATCTTTAAAAGCTTTTCCATCTCCATCAGTCAAATAAACTTTTACATAGTTTGGATCAATAGTATCATCGTTTTCTTCACTCTCTAAATAAACTTCATAATTACTAGAAATATTCTTATCACCAGTACTTTCTACTGAAAAAGATATTTCATTCAGAATATCATCATCCACATTAGAAGCATCAAGAGTTCTACCAGATTCATCTGTTAATGGTAATTTATTAGATATATGAATACTATTAGTACCAGTTAAACTAACACTATTAGAATTAGAGTTAAATTTATCTTTTGTTAAAGCAATCACAATAATAACCAAAAAGAAAAAAACAATAGACATTACAAATAAAAACGTATTCTTATTAAAATATCTAGACATTTTATAGTTCATACACCATCAACCCTTATCTAAAATAAGATTAACATAAAGGTAATTACAAGTCAAATAAATTACTAGCAGTCTTAGTAGTCTTTTCTTCTACTTCAGATAAAGAAACATTAAATATATCAGCTATTTTTGTTGCGATAACAGGTATATACTTTGAACTGTTTTGCTTACCACGAAAAGGTTCAGGTGCCAAATAAGGAGCATCTGTCTCTAACACTATATTATCAAGTCCAACATGTTCAACAACTTTATATAAATTACTATTTTTAAAAGTAACCACTCCACCAATACCAAGTTTATAACCAAGCTTAATATAAATATCTGCAGTCTCTACACTACCAGAAAAACAATGTATAACACCTTTTACATTATGTTTCTTCAAAGTTTCAATAGTATCATTAACAGCATCTCTACTATGTATAACAACAGGTAAATGTAATTTTTCAGCCATTATTAATTGCTTTTCAAATAATTCTTTTTGTATATCAATATCATCTTTTCCATAATGATAATCAAGTCCTATTTCACCAACACCAACAACTTTATCAGTTTTTAATAACTCTTCAAGTAACTCTAAATCAGCATCAGTAGTATCAACTTCAGAAGGATGAAATCCTAAAGTAACATATATTGAATCATATTTTTTAGCTAGAGCCAAAGCTTCCTCAAAAGTATTTTTAGTACAAGCAGAAACTATAAGTTTTTTAACACCGGCCTTGATATTTTCTTTAACTACTTTATCTATATCTTCATAATCTTCAATAGATAAATGACAATGTGTATCAATAAACATAAAATACCTCCAAAATAAAAATACCATATTAATGGCATTTTTTCCATCTATATATTTTTAAACTAATATAAGAGTACAACATAAAACAAAAATAAACGATATCTATCATGTTCCAATTCATCAAGATATTATACAACAGCACTAACTGAAATAATATGAAAATTAAATCAGTAACAATAAAACGATTACGCATGACAATCTCCTTAAAAATGTATTTGTACTGCGAAACAATATAAATATAACACAAAAAAGAGAAAATTAATTTCTAACTTTCTCTTTTTTTATAATTGTACACTTCATTTTACATATCTTGAAGAAATTTATCTTTATCTATTCTTTGGAATAAAACCTCTGGTTGTCCTAATTTGTATTTATTATCTTCTACATATTTAAATTCAGGAACTTCATTATTTATCTGTTTTAAAATTTCTTTACTTGTATTAGTAATAAATGGCTCTAATAAAAGTGCACATACTCTAATAGCTTCTAATAAGTTATAAATTACTGTTTCTAATCTATCTTTCTTAGCCTCATCTTTAGCTAATATCCAAGGAGTAGTATCATCTATATATTTATTACTAGCTCTTAAAACATTCATAATTTCAGTTAAAGCATCACTTACTTGATAATCATCCATTTTAGCAACTAATTTACTATCTAATTCATTGATACTATCAATAAAAGGCTTATCTATATCTTCATATACTTTCTTGTTACAAACAGTACCTGAAAAATACTTATTACCCATTGAAATAGTTCTTTGAACTAAGTTACCTAAAATATTTGCTAAATCACTATTGATTTTTTCAATAAGAAGTTCATATGTAATATTACCATCATTAGCAAAAGGAATTTCATGTAATAAATAATATCTAACTGCATCAACACCAAATTTCTCTACTAATTCATCAGCATAAATAACATTACCTTTAGATTTACTCATCTTATCATTATTCATTAATAACCAAGGATGTCCAAAAATTCTCTCTGGTATTTCTAAACCTAGTGACCATAAGAAACAAGGCCAATAAATTGAATGGAAACGTACTATATCTTTACCAATTAAATGTAAGTTAGCTGGCCATAGCTTTTTAAATTGTTCTGTTTGACTATCAACATCATATCCAATATTAGTAATATAGTTAGTTAATGCATCAAGCCATACATAAACAACATGTCCTTCATCAAAAGTAACTGGAATACCCCAAGTTAATGATGTTCTTGAAACACATAAATCTTGTAAACCAGGTTTAATAAAGTTATTTAACATTTCATTTCTTCTAGAAACTGGTTGAATAAAATCAGGATGTTCTTCTATATATTTTTCTAACTTATCTTGATATTTACTTAATCTAAAGAAATATGCCTCTTCTCTTGCTTCATGAACTTCTCTATTACAGTCTGGACATTTTCCATCAACTAACTGAGACTCAGTCCAAAAAGACTCACAAGGAGTACAATATAATCCTTTGTATTCACCTTTATAAATATCTCCTGAATCATACATCTTTTTAAAGATATGTTGAACAACTTCTTTATGATGAGGATCTGTAGTTCTTACAAATTTATCATAACTAGTATTCATTAAATCCCAAATACCTTGAATTTGTTTAGCTATACCATCAACAAATTCCTTTGGTGATACACCAGCATCTCTAGCTTTTTCTTCAATTTTAATACCATGTTCATCAGTACCAGTCTGAAAATAAACATCATATCCATGTTGTCTTTTAAATCTAGCAATTGAATCTGCCAAAACGATTTCATATGTATTACCTATATGTGGCTTACCAGAAGTATAAGCAATAGCAGTAGAAATATAAAACTTTTTACCCATAATATCATCCTCCTTCAAATTTAATACCAAAAAAAAATATTATAAACATAAGGACGAGAAGTCTCTCGCGGTACCACCTTATTTTATAATACTTCTGATATTATACACTCAAGTAGTTAACGCCTACCTACGATTATACCTACATATCGATATAATAGTTCAAAAGCCATACTTAAATTAATTTTTATACTCATTCCCACCAAACAGAGTTCTCTTAATAAAAATTTAATTCAAGCTCTTCATCACAACATTTAAGATATGCATGAAGTATAACATAATTTTTTTTATTCTTCAATATGTTTTCCTAAAAATTGTGCAACTACGCAAATTAATTTCTCATCTAGTTTTGTTATGTCAGCTTTATCAGATATAACCAATACTAATCCTATAGCATCACCATTCATAATTATAGGTTGAATAACATAAGATAACTTTTCCTTTTCATTTTCAATTAATTCAACAGTATGAAGACTAGATTCAAATAAAGTTTTCCTATCATTCATAACACTTTCTAAATATCTAGAAATATTAGAATCAATATATTTTTTCTTTAAATTACCAGATCCAGCAACAAATTTATCTCTATCAGTAATTAATACTGTTTTTTTAATATTAGCATTAATTATTTCAACCAACTCTTTTGAAACATCATCCATATCAGACATTTTTGAAAACTTCTTTAAAGCAATCATTTCTCTATCAACAAATATTTCTAAAGATTCTCCATCACGAATTCTAAGAGTACGTCGAATTTCTTTGGGAATAACAATTCTTCCTAAATCATCTACTCTTCTCACTACACCAGTTGACTTCATAAAATTATTCCTCACTTTCTTCATACTAATATTTTCTCTAGAACTACACTTTTTATACAAAATATTTGTTTCTCACCTATATTATAATAAATATTTCCAAAAATTCCCTTGGTAAATATTTCCATAGGAGTATCAATTCGTTCATATTTAAAAGTATTTTTCATTACGCACAAAAAAAAGACTGAAATATCAGTCATTATTGAACATCAAATAATCTAGAGTTTTCAAGAGTAAATAAATATCTTTCACCTTGTTCTTTAATACTATTAGTTAATATTGTATCTTTAACCAAAATTTTAAAATCAATATTTTCAAGCAACTGTTTTAAATAATTATTATTAATATACTTAGTAACATCAGTAATTATTCGTTTTTTAATAGTTGAATCCACATCATTATCAAACAACAAATCCATTTTTTCAAATATTTCAGTATTTAATGTATCTTTAATAAAATTTTTAATTTCTGACTTTATAGTTTTATTAACACTCGAAAAATCTTTTTTCATTAACTTAATAGTATCATTATCATTTATTAATTTAAAATCATTTATTATTTTAGACAAAGTATTAATTCTAATATCTTTTAGCGTCTTACAAAATTCTAAACATTTACTACGATAACTATCTAAAATATTATCTAGTTTTTCAGCATTTAAAATTATTTTATTTTTCTTTGCCAAGTCCAAAAATCTACTTTTAATAACATCCATTGAATCTAATGGCGGCTTTTTCAATAAGGAAGCAATATCTTCATCAAATAAAGCATTAGTATTATTCACTAAAGTATCAACTAAAGCCCTTCTATAATTATCTAAATGAGTCTTTTTAAAATCTTCAACATTATTCGTCACATCATCACTCCTAGTATAATAAATATAACCAGTATAAATCAATTTAGTCAATACTATTTTTGTATCTAGAATAAATTTTATCTAAAAGAGAAACTAAATAATAAATAGGATGTTTTTCTAATTTTATTATGTCTAGTACAATAATCAAGTTTGTTCCTTTACTTATAAATCTAAACATATTTGAAATATAAAATGCATCCATAAAAATATCATCGACACTAACCTTACTGATTAATTCTTCAGATAAAACAATTTCTATTGAATTTTTATTTTGATGAACATTTTTAATATTCAGTTTATGTGCTAATTTTTCAAACCATTCTTCATACATATAAATAGAAATATCTTCATTAATTTTACCAAATCTATCTTCTAACTCTAATTTTATAGCGTTAAATTTCTCCAATGAATCAACTTCATTAATTTTACGATGAATTTCAATTTTTAAATCATCATCACTAACATAACTATCATTAATGTGAGTAGAAACATTAATCAATGGTTTAGTATCAACTTCTTCTGACTCTTCTACTGCAGTCTCATTTCTACTACTAACTTCTTCATTTAACATTTTTAAATATAAGTCAATACCAACAGAATCAATAAAACCGGCTTGTTCACTACCTAAAATATCTCCAGCTCCACGGATAGACAAATCTCTTGCCGCAATAGAGAATCCCGAACCAAGTTCGGTAAATTCTTTTATAACATTTAATCTCTTTATAGCCTGCTCAGTCAAAATTTTTCTTTCATCATACATTAAATATGCATAAGCAAATCTATCACTACGTCCAACACGTCCACGAATTTGATACAACTGACTTAACCCAAACCTATCAGCATCTATTATTATCAAGGTATTAACGTTAGGTATATCAATACCAGTTTCAATAATTGTTGTACACACTAAAACATCATATTTTTTATTAACAAAGTCAAAAATCTTACTTTCAAGTTCATTCTTAGTCATTTGACCATGAGCAACAGCAATACTAGCCTCTGGAACTAATTTTTGAATTTTTAAAGCTTCCTCATTAATAGACTGAACTTTATTATAAAGAATATATACTTGTCCATTTCTACTTAATTCCTTGTAAATAGCGTCTTTTAAAATCTGCATATTTTCCTGAATAACATAAGTTTGAACAGGATATCTATTAACTGGTGGCGTTTCAATTAATGAAAGACTTCTTATACCAACCAAAGACATTTGTAAAGTTCTAGGTATAGGTGTAGCTGATAAAGTAAGTACATCAACATTTGTTTTATATTCTTTTATTTTTTCTTTGTGTAAAACTCCAAAACGTTGTTCCTCATCAATTATAAGTAATCCCAGATCTTTAGGTTTTACATCATCACTAAGTAATCTATGTGTACCAAAGACTAAATCTATTGTTCCATTCTTTAAACCTTCGATAATGTTATTAACTTCTTTTGCTGGAGTAAATCTATTAAGTAAAGCAATAGATACTGGAAAGTTTTTAAATCTTTCTTTAGCATTTTCATAATGTTGATTAGATAAAATAGTAGTAGGACACAAAAATAGTACTTGTTTTGAATCTAAAATAGCTTTAAATCCCGCCACAAATGCTACTTCAGTCTTACCAAAACCAACATCACCACAAAGTAATCTATCCATAGGAACAGACTTTTCCATATCTGTTTTTATTTGTTGAATTGCCGTTATTTGATCCTTTGTTAACTCATATGGAAAGTCATTCTCAAAATCATGTAACATATCACAATCAGGCGAAAAAGCAAATCCTTTTTTTGACTCCCTTTCAGCATACAATTTTAACAATTTATCAGCCATATCTTTTACTTTACTTCTGACTCTTGCTTTTGTTTTTTCCCATTCTGTTCCGCCTAGTTTATTGATTTTAGGTAATACTCCATCCTTTGTAGAATACTTAGTCAATAAATCTATTTTTTCAACAGGTATATATATCTTATCAGTACCTTGATATAATACTTCTAAATAATCTTTTTCATAACCAAATGAAGATAAAGTCTTAATACCATTATACATTCCAATACCATGAACACTATGAACTACATAATCACCAATATTTAACTTTGAAATATCAGAAATAGATGAAGAATACTTAAACGTAGTATTATATTTCCTCTTACGTTCATTATTAATAAATAATTCATTAGCAGTAAGTAAAACAAAATCATTGAAAATATAACCATGATTAAATTCTTTTTCAATAAGATTAACTTTATTTAAAGAAATATTATCTAATGTTGCCTCAACATAATTCATATTTAATTTTTTACTAATACTCTTTAATTGATATTTTTTTAAACAAATAAGTACAGTCTTACCAGACACAATATTTTCTCTAATGAATGAATTAATGCGATCTATATCTTCAGCAAAGTTATTTATAGTCTTAACATCATATTTTAAAATATCTAAATCACTATTAGTTATATTATTAATAGACATATAATAAACAGGATAACTAACTTTAATATCATCTAAAGAAAACATATAATTACCCTTAAACTTAACGTCACGTTCACTATTATAAGTATTAATCTCATCAAGCATATGTAAATAACTAGTTTTTAATTGTTCATAATCTTTATAAAATACATAACCAGAATTAAAATATTCAGATATAGAAACAACATCTTCATATGTTGGCAAGTATTTTTGCTTGCCAAAGTTTTCTTCAATAACATCACTATCAGTTAAAAATTCAGAAAAAGGATTAATTGAAATCTTATTTATCTTCTTTATTGTCTTTTGTGTATCTACATCAAAATATCTAATTGAATCAATTTCATCACCAAAAAATTCAATTCTAACTGGATACTCTTCATTAATAGGAAAAACATCAATAACAAATCCTCTTACACCTAATTCTCCAGTTTTAGTAACCAAGGTTGTACGAGAATAATTTGCTTTAATAAGTTTTTCCACAAGAAATTTAGGCGAAATTTCCTCACCTACACATAAATTTAAAACAAAGTCTTCATACGTTTTTTTACTAGGTAAAAATCTTAAATAACCTGTTAAATTAGTAATAACAATACAAGGTTCACCATAAATCAAATCATTTAAAGTATTTAATCTATTTATTTTTAAATCAGGACTTATTGCTAGAGCTTCACTTGTTAAGAAATCATCCATAGGAAATAATTTTACTTTATCAGTGTAATTATTCAATGTTGAAAACAAAGTATTAGCTTCGTATAAAGAATTAACAACTAAAAGTATATTCTTATTTTTCTCTGCAAATAATTTGTACAAATAAACACAAAAAAGCTCATCTGAAAGACCAGCTATACACATATTTTTCTTAACATCAACATGAATTAAATTATCAAAAAAATTCATTAAATCACCTATTCTTTTTATTGTGTTTACTCATCAAATCTGAAAAATTCATAGTAAAATAGTCATCTACAACTACATTTAAAGTATTGAATAATTCATCATAAACCTTCAAATCATCATTAGATATTTTACCCAAAACATAGTCTTTTATATCTCCACCAGTAGATTTTGAAATACCTACTTTTAAACGCTTGAATTTTTCTGTACCCAAACATAGTGCAATATTTTTTAAACCATTATGTCCGCCAGATGATCCAGATTCTTTTAATTTAAAGTTACCAACTAACAAATCAAGGTCATCAGAAATAACCAAAATATCTGATACATCAATTTTAAAATAATTAGCACACTCTAAAACCGCATTACCAGACAAATTCATATAAGTACTTGGCTTTAAAAATATAACCTTTTCACCAGAAATATTTGTTTGAAAATACAAACTATTAAATTTTTGTTTCCAGTCACCATCACATTTTTTATATGAAATATAATTATCCACAACCATAAAACCTATATTATGTCTCGTTTTTTTATACTCTTTTCCAGGATTACCTAATCCAACAATAAGTTTCATTTAATCACTTCCCATTATGATATTCTTTATAAATAATAGACTTAGCTACATTTCTCTCTTTTGCCACTAATTTTATAGCATCTTTTTCCGAAATACCATCTTCTAAATAAATATTGACATGTTCAATAATAGTCATATCACTATAATCAACTTTTTCATGATTACCATCAACAATAAGAACAAATTCCCCTTTTAAACTTGACGCTACAGGTATCAAGTTTTCAATATAATCTCTATATATTTCCTCATGAATTTTAGAAATCTCCCTAGAAATAGATATTTTTCTATTACCAAGTACTTCTAACATATTCTTCAATGTATTTTCCAGTCTATGAGGTGATTCATAAAAAATCATTGTATACTTATAATCCTTCAAGCCAAGTAATTCTTTCTTTTGTTTAGAATCCTTTGCATTTAAAAAACCATAAAATAAGAAAGGTGAAGGAGAAATACCAGAAGATGTTAAAGCAGGTACAAAAGCTGTAGCGCCAGGTAAACTAATAACATTATAATTATTAGAAATAACTTCATTTACAATTACATATCCTGGATCACTGATTATAGGAGTACCCTGATCAGTAACAAGACCAATATTCATACCTTTAGACAATTGTTCTACAACATAAGATTTAACCTTATCTTCATTAAATTCATGACAACTAACTAATTTCTTTTTAATATCATATTTACTTAATAACTTACCAGTTTCTCTAGTATCTTCACATAAAACTAAATCCACTTCCTTTAGTGTATTTAAAGATCTTATAGTAATATCGTCCAAATTACCAATGGGCGTAGGTATTAAATATAAGCTTGCTGTATCATTATAACTAATTTGACTCATTATTTTTCACCTCTTTACAAAATAATTCATATTCTTCAGTCATGCTTCCATCTTCATTATACATGATAAAAGGTTTCTCAACTTTAAGACCAGGTTTACCATCCTTCTGACCTTCAACTAAAATTAAAATAGCATCTTTTGACATTTTTTCATATACGAACTGTAATCTTTTTGGATAAATTCCATTACTTCTAAATAAATCAACAATTTCTAATAAACGTTCTGGTCTATGAACAATGGCAAAGTTTCCACCATTTTTTAATAATTTTTTAGAAACGCAAAAAACATCACTCAAAGTGACACCAACCTCATGCCTTGCTAATACCTTCTCTTCACTTAAATTAAAATAATTTTTTTCATTCACCTTAAAATAAGGTGGATTACATGTTAAAACATCAAACTTATCAACATTTGAATCAAATGCAAATTCTTTCATATCCTGATTAACAATAGTAATTTGTTCACTTAAATTATTAAGTTCTACAGACCTATTAGCCATATCAGCAAGTTTTTTTTGTAGTTCAACACCAATTATTTTTTTATTAGTTCTAAGAGAAAGTATTAAAGGAATTACACCATTCCCAGTACCTAAATCTAAAATATTTTTATCACGATGCCTAATAGTTACAAAATTTGAAAGCATTACACTATCTAGAGAGAAAGAAAAACATTCATCATCCTGAAAAATTTTTCTATTTTTATATCCTAATATATCATTAATTCTTTCCATAACTACCTTCTAGTTTAAATTCAACAATACCTTTTTCTTTCAAATCAACACTATAAGTACGTTTAAAAACATCAATTTCAACAATTTTTCCAATGCCATATTCAGTTTCCATAATAGAACCTAGCTTTGGAAAATCTTTTTTCAATTCAGTATATACATCATTTTCATAGCCTAAACAACATAATAATCTACCACAAACACCATTAATTTTAGAAGGATTTAAAGCTAAAAACTGATTTTTTGCCATATTAATTGAAACGCTGTTAAAATCAGTTAAAAATGAATTACAACATAAAAACAAACCACAAGGACCTAGCCCACCAACTCTCTTTGCCTTATCTCTAACACCAATTTGTCTAAGCTCAATTCTAGTCTTATATTTTTGTGCCAACTTTTTAGCAAGTTCCCTGAAATCAACTCTATCATCAGCTAAAAATGAAAACAACAATTGAGATTTATCAAGGTTATAAAAAGCATCCAAAAAATTCATATCTAAATTTAAATCTTTACTTATCTTTTTGGCCTCAATTAACGCCTTTTCAGCATTTTTCAAATTATCATCATACTGTTTTAAATCTTCATCCGTAGCTTTTCTCACAACTTTATCCAAAGGTAATACAAGATTTTCTTTTTTTTGTTTATAATTACCTTTTTTAACAGTAGCTAAATGAAACCCATTTTCTGTACTAACAATTACCTTATCACCAACTTCATAATTTGAGTCTCCTGGAGCCAAAAAATTAATTTGCTTAGTACTATCATAAGTTACACACAATACATCAATCATTACTACCACCACCAATTAATTTAGCAAACATAGAATCTAACCATAATTTATAATTAACATTATATTCCAATTCTTTTAAACCTTTTTGTATAATTTTTAAATCTGACATTACCTGTTTTTTAGAAGCATCTTCAAGACTTTGATACAAAGTTATATCAGTTTGTAAATATAATAGAAAAACATTTTGAATATGCATAAAATAAGAAAAAGCCTCTAACTTAGTAGGTAAAATAGATAATATTTCATTATAATTTGTAAATAATCTATTACCATTCAAAATATATGTAATTAATTTGTTCATATTTTCATTAAAAACAGAATCAAATCTATCAGTACCAATAGTTAATATCTGACATCTTGATAAAACTGTATCAATAATTTTATATCTATTAGTAGTAAGTAAAATAGCTATAACATCATCAACCGGTTCTTCAAGAAACTTTAGTAGAGTATTAGAAGCAAATAAATTCATTTTGTTCGCTTCTTTGATTACATAAATTCTCTTATTATCGAGCATAGATTTATTACCATAATCTCTTATAATTTCAAGAAGTTGGTTTTTCTTAATTTCTTTACCATCAGGTTCAATATATCTAACATCAGGATAATTAAAATCATCAACTAATTTACATACATTACATTTACTACAATTTAAAGCATCAAAAGAAGTACAACCATGCTTACATAAAATTAATTTTATAAAAGCATTTACAAGTACCATATCACTTTCATAATCACATAGTTCTATAATATAGGCATGTGATATTTTCTTATTCTTAATAATGTTTTGAACAAAATTCTCATACTTCTCTTCTTTAGTACTTAACTTTTCCACGAAAAATAACCTCCTATAAGGCCAATATTTTAAACAAAACTAAAGCAATCAAAGCAGGACTACCCAAAAAAGTAATAAAGCCTAATGTGTAAACATTGATTGGAATAATCATATTAAAATTGACAGCTATTAAATTATAACCATACAAAATAAAGGCACTTAAAATAATTTTTTTTACTACAAATAATATAAATTTCATAACAATATCTCCTCAGTAGAAGATTATGAACAAAATAAATTATTATTCTATTTCTTTTCGATCAATTAATGCTCTTTCTAACGTTAATTTATCTACATACTCCATATCAGCACCTATTGGTAAACCAGATGCTAGTCTACTAACAACAACATCCATATCAGATAAGATCTTTTTTATGTATAAAGCCGTAGTCTCCCCTTCAATACTAGGTTTGAAAGCTAAAATAATTTCTTTAAATTTATCTTTTGAAATTCTTTCAATAAGCTTATTAAGTCCTATATCTTCAGGATTAACACCATCTAAAGGAGAAATAAGACCATCTAATACATGATAATATCCATTAAACATTCCTAGTTTTTCAAACAAAAATACACTTTTGGTATCATCAACAACACATAAAATCTCATTATCTCTTAAACTATTACTACACACAAAGCAAACATCATTTTCTGTTAAAGTATTACAAATAGAACACTTTTTAATCTTACTTTTTACATCAAGTAGACTTTGAGAAAAAAGTTCACATTGATCCTCATCAAACTCTAAAACAGCAAACGCCAAACGTTCAGCTGTTTTTTCACCAATACCTGGTAAATACTTAAAAGATTCAATTAAATTTTTTAAACTATCAGGATACATAACTAAAATAATCCAGGAATATTAGCAAATTTTCCCATTTTCTTTTCAGTTTCGTCATCTATTTTCTTTAATGCATCTTTAAAAGCAACAGTAATCATATCTTCTAACATTTCTATATCATCAGAAGTTAAATCAGAATTTTTATCTATTTCAACACTTTTAATATCTTTTGATCCCAATAAAGTAATCTTTACTAAAGAACTTTCTCCAACAAATTCTTTCTCATCAATTTCCTTTTTTGCTTTCATCATATCTTTTTGCAAAGCTTGTGCTTGCTTCATCATAGCTTGTATATTCATATTTATTCTCCTTTATATTAATCAATTTCAACAATATCACCAAATAGATTTATCGCATCATTAGATATTATATCACTTTTTTCACTTTCATCCAATAACTCTTCCTTTGGTTCTTCAATAATTTTATATGAGCCACCAGACTTAATTACACTTATATAATTCTTTTTTTCTGTTTCCCAGTCAGAATCACTTATAATAGCAATAGCATAATTGGTATTACAAATTTTATTATAAATTTCTGTAATTTTCTTTATATTAGAAATATTTTGTTTAACTATTGAATCATATTCGTAGCTAAGAATAAACCCATCAGAACTAGCAGCACGAACATTTGCATCCAATAAAGCACATGCAGCAAATCCTATTTCGGTATCGAAAGTATAATCATTAAATATATTCATATTATCAATTGTTGATTTTAAAATATTTTTATTAGCTTGAGCCATAATATTATTTACTCTAGCCTTCATAATATCATCAATATTAAGAGGAACCAAACTTTTTACAGCAAAATCAGTAGAAACTATATTAGTTTCATTGCTGCGAACATTAGTTTGTTTTTTTTCTGCTGTATCTTTATTTTCAACATTTTTATTACTTTCAGTTTTAACATTAGACTCAGGCAAAATTATTTCCCGGGAAATAATTTTAGTTTCACCAGCAGAAATTTTATTACTACAAAAATCAACTAAAAACATCTCAATATAAATTCTAGGATTATCAGCTCGTTTAATTTCAAACAAATTATTATTTATTTCATTTACTAAAGAAAGTACTACATTAACAGAATAATCACACTTAGTATTATTAACATAATAATCCACAACAATATTACGTAAATAATTCATCAGTTGAACAATAACTTGAACCAAGTTTTTACCTGAATCATTATAATTATCCAAAGATGATAATACATTAGGAATATCAGCTTCAAAAATACATTTGGAAAATTTTTCCAATTCATCTTTAGTTATAATGCCATTAAGCTCTGCAAAAGACTCCTCCGTAATTTTTTTATCAGTATAAGAACTAAGCTTATCAAGTAATCCAAGTGCATCTCTCATACCACCATCACAAAAAGATGAAATTTCATTTAAAACTTTAGAATCAATTGAAATATTTTCTTTTTCCACAATGCTTTTTAAACGATTAACTATAGAGCTTTCTGAAATTCTTTTAAATGAAAAGCATTGACAGCGTGAAATAATAGTTTCAGGAACTTTTTGTGGATCAGTAGTCGCTAAAATAAATATTGCGTGTTCAGGTGGTTCTTCTAATGTTTTTAACAATGCATTAAACGCACCAATTGAAAGCATATGAACTTCATCTATTATATAAACTTTATATTTAAGTTCAGCTGGAACTAACGAAATTTTACTCTTTAATTCTCTAATTTCATCAACACCATTGTTACTGGCTGCATCTATTTCTATAATATCAACACATTCCTTTTCCATTGAATGAATACAATTATCACACTCATTGCATGGACCAGACTCAGTTGGATTACTACAATTTACAGCTCGAGCAAATATTTTAGAAATAGTTGTTTTACCAGTTCCTCTAGGTCCAAAAAACATATAAGCATGTGTAAATGTTTTATTAATAATCGAATTTTTTAAAGTAGTAACAATAACATCTTGTCCAACTACATCATCAAAATTACTAGGTCGATATTTTCTATATAATGCATGATACATAATAACACCCCACTACAAAAATTATATCATATATACGTTAACTATTTTATTCTTTTTGATGAAAAAAACTTTTTTAACAAAGAAGAAACTTCTTCAACACATAAATTTGTTTCAAAGTTAACACCAGGATTAGTATTATCTGCTGAAAATATTTTTTCCACAACTAAAGTATTTTCAATATCAGAGTTAGTTAACCCACAATAAACATTTTTTATTCTAGACTGCTTAATAGCACTGGCACACATAGGACAAGGATTTAAGGTAATATACATATCACAGTCTTCTAATCGCCAATTATTAATTTTTTTGCAAGCTTCTTCTATAGCAAGCATTTCAGCATGAAAAATAGAACACTTTCTCTTTTCCTTTTCATTATGAGCCATTGCTAAAACTCTATTATCCTTAATTATAACAGCACCAACCGGTACTTCATCTTCAAAAAATGCCTTTTCAGCCTCTTTTAAAGCTAATTTCATATATTTATTATTCATATAATCACCCTATAAAAACAAAAAAAGTGCACATGAGAATTTAAATGTTAAGGCTGCTACCTTCCGATCCTGACCTGATTCCACCGTTCTCATTGCACAAATTAATTCTAATATATATATTTTATTTTGTAAACATAATTAATAATTCTACACAATAATTAATTAAAATATTCAATGTTTCACGTGAAACATTATAGTAAACAGTGCAAAAACATTTTCTTATTTATAAAAAAAGAAATAAATTAAATATACATAAACAAAATTGCTTATAGTTAAATATAAATCTATTTTATGTTTCAAATAAAACATAAAAAAAGTACTATTAAACAAATTATATTATTCAAAAATAAGCATACATTTATCTGCGATATTTTAATTTAATTATATATAAAATTAAAGCAATAATTAGCTGATCTTAATAAAATAATACTAATGTTTCACGTGAAACATTAAATAAATAATTTAAAATAGCTAGTTTCAACTACATTAAATTATTTCCCGGGAAATAATTTAAGCATATTTAAACCGAAATTATTACATTAATTATTAAAATTAAAATAACAAATCAAATATATTTTCTTATAAAAATAACCAATAAAAAAAAATAATATTAATATTTAAAATATAAAATTGATTAAAAATCAAAGTTTAAATATAAATATTAAAAAAAATACCATATTTGATATATATACCATACACACATAAACTAAATTATGGTTTCTATTATTTTTAATCAATAATAAATTTTTTATTTACTAACAAATATTACTTATATCAGTATACATTTTCAATGTTTCACGTGAAACATTGGATAAAAACATAATAATAATATCTTTTAGTAGCCTAAATTATTTCCCGGGAAATAATTTAGATGAATTATAAAGTAAATTTGCATATGATCATAAAAGTTTAAATATATTTATATAGTATTACACTTATAAACTTTAAAGAACTAAATTGTAATTTTTAGCATTTTTAAACAACAATATTTCATTATTTAATATCAAACATTACTATTAAATTATAATATTGCTATGTTTCACGTGAAACATTAAATAATCAAATAGATGAAACAAATCTAGTTATCAAAATCATTTCCTAAAAATAATTTAAACAATTAACAATGAAAAAATACGTATCGTGTAAAAACTAAAAGACATATAAATTAAGTACAATTATTAATATAGTAAAAGCTAAATTAATAAATTGATATCAATTTTTCAAGTGAAACATTACGATTTTACTAAACAAATAAGTAAAAATACACATGTAAATTATTTCCCGGGAAATAATTCATCACTAAAACAAAAAATAAATACTGATACATACATAGTAAAAAAAATATTAAAATAATAAAAATAAATTCTAAATTGATCAGAAAATATTCAAAAAACTTTTTTCCACAAGTAAAATTATGTAAAATTTATCGATAAAAACACAAAAAAGAAAGGCACAACGCCTTTCTTAAATTTTAGTTTTATAAATTAATTATCTTCTTCATCCTTTGTTACTAAAGCAACAGTAGAAACTAATTCGTTATTCTTTAAATTGATAAGTCTAACACCTTGAGTAGCACGTCTTAAAAGTGAAACTTGATTCAATGGCATTTTCATAATAGTACCATTATCAGTAACAATTGCAATATCATATTCTTCACTTTCAATACGCTTTAAAGCAACCATAGTACCATTCTTTTCAGTAATATTTAATGCTTTAACACCCTTACTACCTCTATGAGTTAATCTATATTCATCAATAACGGTTCTTTTACCATATCCTTTATCAGTAACAATTAAAATTTCTTGCCCTGGATTAACAACTTCTGATCCAATAACATAACTTCCATCTAAATCAATACCTTTTACACCAGAGCTACTTCTTCCCATAGGTCTTATTTCACTTTCAACAAAGCGAACCATTCTACCATTATTAGCTCCAATAGCAATTTCATCATTTCCACAAGTCTTTCTCACAGAAATTAACTCATCATTTTCCTTTAATACAATAGCAATTTTACCAGATTTTCTAATATTATTAAATTCTGAAATATCAGTTCTCTTAACTATTCCATTCTTAGTAGCAAACACCAAATATTTAATATCATCAGACGAAGCAGAAATTTCCACAATCGAACTAATGTTCTCGTCTTTATCCAATTGTAGTAAATTTATTATTGGAAGACCCTTTGATTGCCTTGAAAATTCAGGAACTTCATAACCCTTCATACGATAAACTCTACCCTTATTAGAGAAGAACAATATATAGTCATGAGTTTTCATAGAAATTAACTGTTCCACAAAATCTTCTTCATGAGTAGTCATACCATTAACACCTACACCACCACGATTTTGCGTACGGTAAGTATCAGATCTTAATCTTTTAATATAACCATTACGAGTTAATGTAATAATTACATCTTCATTAGGTATTAAAGACTCATCCTCAATATATTCAATAGCAGTCATATCAATATTTGTACGACGTTCATCTCCATATTTTTCCTTAATTTCTAATAATTCATTTTTAATAACCTCTAAAACTCTAGAATCACTAGCTAAAATGCCACGTAACTCTTCAATTAATTTTAATAAGTCATTTAATTCATTTTCAATTTTTTCACGTTCTAAGCCGGTTAAACGACGTAATTTCATTTCTAGAATAGCATTAGCTTGAATTTCACTTAACTTAAAGTTATTCATCAAACCAGTTCTAGCCTCATCATCAGACTTAGCAGCTCTAATTAATTTAATAACAGCATCAATATTATCAAGTGCTATCTTTAAACCTTCTAAAATATGAACACGTTTTTCAGCAACGTCTAAATCATACTTAGTTCTTCTAATAATTACTTCGCGTTGGAAATCAATATATTTAACTATAATATCCTTTAAACCTAAAGTCTTTGGAACCCCTTGATCCAACATTAAGAATATAATTCCATACGTAGTTTGGAATGAAGTATGCTTATATAATTTATTTAAAACAACTTGGGCATTTGCATCTTTCTTTAAAGTTATTGTAATTTTAATACCATTCTTTAAATCCGAATGATAATCAGCTATACCCTCTATTGTCTTATTATGAACAAGTTCAGCAACCTTATTTTTCAACTCTAAAGTATTTACACCATAAGGAACTTCATCAATTATTATACATTGCTTACCATTTACTTCTTCAATTGTAGCCTTACTTCTGATAGTAATAGTACCTCTACCTGTTTCATAAGCTTTCCTAATACCAGCATTTCCTAAAATTGTTGCGCCAGTAGGAAAATCAGGTCCTTTAATATATTGCATTAATTCATCAAGCTCAATATCATGATTATCAATATAAGCAACACAACCATCAATTACCTCTCTTAAATTATGAGGTGGTATATTAGTAGCCATACCAACAGCAATACCAGTAGTACCATTAACTAAAATGTTAGGGAAACGTGAAGGTAAAACTTCAGGCTCTCTTTCACTTTCATCAAAGTTTGGACTAAAATTAACCGTATTTTTATTAATGTTTCTAAGTAATTCCAAAGAAATTTTTGAAAGACGAGACTCAGTATAACGCATTGCTGCGGCACCGTAACCCTCAATATTACCAAAGTTACCATGACCATCAACTAACATATATCTATATGAGAAGTCTTGAGCCATTCTTACCATTGCCTCATATATACTAGAATCACCATGAGGATGATATTTACCCATAACATCTCCAACAATTCTAGCACTCTTTTTATGAGGCTTATCAGGAGTATAGCCAGACTCATACATAGAATAAAGAATTCTTCTGTGTACTGGCTTTAAACCATCTCTTAAATCAGGAAGTGCACGAGCAACGATAACACTCATAGAATACTCTAAAAAAGAATCTTGGACTTCTTTAACAATATTATTTTTTTCTAATCTATCCATATCTAAACCCTCCTACACATCCAAATTTTCCACATAAGTAGCATTTGTTTCAATAAATTCTTTTCTTGGTCCTACTTCTTCACCCATAAGTTTAGAGAAAACCTCATCTGCAGCAATAGTATCATCAACAGTTATTTGTCTTAGAATTCTTTTATGTATATCCATTGTAGTTTCATTTAATTCTTCAGCATCCATTTCTCCTAAACCTTTCATACGCATAATATCATACTTTGTATTAGGAGATAATGTAGCTAAATACTCATCTCTTTCTTGTTCATTTAATACATATTTAATAGTTTTTCCATGTTTTATAACAAATAATGGTGGCTGAGCTGCATAAACATGACCAGCTTCTACAATAGGTCTAAAGAATCTATAGAATAAAGTTAATAATAAAACTCTAATATGACTTCCATCAACATCGGCATCGGTCATGATAATTATTTTATGATAACGCAATTTACTTAAATCAAATTCATCACCAATACCAGTACCAAATGCTGTAATAATAGTTCTTATTTCTTCATTTGATAAAGCTCTATCAATTCTAGCCTTTTCAACATTCAAAATCTTACCACGTAAAGGTAAAATAGCTTGAGTCATACTATCTCTACCTTTTATAGCAGATCCACCTGCTGAATCTCCCTCGACTAAGAATATTTCACTAATACTAGCATCTTTACTCTTACAGTCAGAAAGTTTACCATAAAAATTAGTTACATCTAAGTCACCTTTTCTTCTAGTTAACTCCCTAGCCTTTTTAGCAGCAACACGAGCTCTACTAGCAGTCATAGATTTATCAATAATTACCTTAGCCTGATCAGGATTTTCCATTAAAAATCTCTCAAAAGACTCTGCAAAAATTTTATCCACAACCCCACGAACCTCGCTATTTCCTAGTTTCGTCTTAGTTTGTCCCTCAAATTGAGGATCAGGATGTTTAATAGAAACGATCATTGTTATACCCTCTCTAACATCATCACCAGTTAAAGGATCATCATTTTGTTTTAACATTCCTGCAGACACTGCATATTTATTTAAAACTCTTGTTAAAGCTCTTCTAGCTCCATCTTCATGAGTACCACCTTCAGGAGTAGTAATATTATTAACAAATGAATAAATACATGAATTATATGTTTCATTGTATTGTAAAGCTATTTCAACACTTATATCCTTATCTTTTCCAGATACATCAACAATAGTTTCATGAATAGGATTTTTATTAGCATTAATCATAGCAACATATTCACTTATACCACCTTCATAGCAAAATGAATCTTTTTTATCTGCTTCTCTTTCATCATATAAAGATATTCTAAGACCTTTATTTAAAAAGGCTAATTCTCTTAATCTTTTCATTAAAATATCATAGTCATAAACCGTAGTTTCAGTAAAAATTTCATCATCTGGTAAAAAATGAACTGTAGTACCTGTTCTATCATCATCACATTTATCAATTATTTTTAAACTATCATCAGGATGTCCACCATGACTAAATCTTTGATAATAAACATTTCCATTTTTATATACTTTTACTTCTAGCCAGTCACTTAAAGCATTAACAACACTGGCACCAACACCATGAAGACCACCAGATACTTTGTAACCTCCACCACCAAATTTACCACCAGCATGCAATACTGTATAAACTGTTTCAACAGTACTTTTACCAGTTTTTGGATGGATATCAACAGGTATACCTCTACCATCATCTTTTACAGTAATACTATTATCCTTACCAATAATAACTTCAATATGTGAACAATAGCCAGCTAAGGCTTCATCTATAGCATTATCAACAATTTCCCATACTAAATGATGTAATCCTCTAGAACTAGTACTTCCAATATACATTCCAGGTCGCTTTCTAACGGCCTCTAAACCTTCAAGAACCTGAATTGAAGACGAATCATATGATCCTTTAACTTTTTCTTCATTCATTAAATAATCTACTTCCTTTCCACATTTCCATTAGAAACTTTATATATATAAGCATTTTCTAAATATTTTTTATTTATACCATTCAAATTAGTAGTAGTTAAAATACTCTGAATATCCTTACTATTAATCAGTTTCAACAACTTATTTTGCTTTTTCAAATCAAACTCACTAAATATATCATCTAATAAAACTACCGGATAAAATCCAGTTAAGTTCTTAAATATATCAATTTCTGATAATTTAAAAGATAATATAGCTAATTTTTGTTGTCCTTGTGATCCATAATATTTTAAATCATTTCCATTAAATTGAAAGATAAAATCATCTCTATGAGGACCAAAAATAGTCATACCATAGTTCAATTCCTTCATGTAATTTTTTTCAAATGTTGCTTCCAATTTTTCTTTCATAGATATAGAATCATAACTACTAAATTCAACATTAGGTAAATAAATGATTTTTAATCCAGATGTATTAGAAATTTTCCTGAAATAGTTATCAATATTATCATTGATTAAATCTATATATTCTTTTCGTTTTTGATAAATAATTATAGCTTTTTCTATTAAACGTTCAGTAATTACATCTAAGTATTTTTTATCAGCTATACTATTGCTAAAAAGAATTTTTAAATATTCATTACGCGTTTTCAAAATTTTATTATACTCATTATAAGTATTTAAATAAACTTTAGAAATTTGAGATAACTGAATATTTAATAAATTTCTTCTGATACTTGGTGAATCTTTAATTATATCTAAATCATCAGGAGTAAAAGCAATAACATTTAAATTAGATATATAATCTGCTATTTTTTTAACATCTGTCTTATTAACACTAATTTTTTTACTATCATTTGTTATTACAACCTCTAATTTAGAAGTAATAATATCTTTTTTTATTATTCCTTTAATAGTACACTTACTTTTATTAAATTGAATTATATTAGGATTTGCACCTATTCTATGAGATTTAGTAAGTGCCAAAAACACTATAGATTCCAATATATTTGTTTTACCTTGAGCATTATCACCGATAAAAATATTCATTTTTTTATTAAAATGAATTTCAGCATTGGAATAATTTCTGAAATTAACCAAGTTTATTTTAGTTATTTTCATTTAAATCCGCAAAAAAGACACATATTCTCACCTATCCCCTATTTCAGTATTCCTATACACACATACATATTATACCATAAGAAGCCAAATAAAGCACGAAAAAAATAGTTATAATCAACTATTTTTATTTATTTTTTCGCTTTCTCATAATTAAATCTAAGCGAGAGGCTCTAGATATCTGATTTTCAATTGTTCTATACGAACATGGAACAATTATTTCCTTAAAATTATCAAATATTATCTTTGTATTAGTATTATCTACTTTTTCAAAACTTTTAACTCTACTTAAAGATATCCAAGCACAGTCTTGTGCTGAAGGTGAAGTCGTTGGAAAAACAACTATATTATTAGTATCTTCAACGATAATAGGAACTTTATACTCCGCTCCTAAAATAGATCTAGCACTGTCTTTACGACCATTATAAGTACTACCAAAATACTTACAAGACTCTTCCATTATTTTAAATGGTGTTTCATCAATGATATATCTATCATCATCTTCATAAACTAAACTACTTTCTTCTTCATTTGGAACAACAGCTAATGTTCCTTTACTAAATTCATATTTCATCTTATTTCCCCCTATAGAAAACGACTTTTTCCTCGTTTTCATACAAAACATAACAAATTTTTTTATCAAAATTTGTCGAAAAATGTAGAACAAACAAAAAAATAGAAGAATTTTATCTTCTACTTATATTATTATCATTAAATTTAAATATCCTAGACTAATATGTACGAATTGGTAAAACTAGTTGAGTAAGACTAGTATCTTCTGAAGATTTAATCAAAATTGGCTTAATTTCACCAACAAAATGAATATCAACAGTTTCTGTGAAAAAACTTCTTAAAGCTTCCATCATATATTTAGCACTAAATGAAATCTTAATATTTTCATCATTATTCTTAGTAATTGGCATTTTTTCTTCAACCCTACCAATTTCTGCAGAACTACTTCTCAAAATCAAATACTCATCAGTAGTTTCTAAAGTAACTATATTCTTCTCTTTATCACTTGTTAATATACTAACTCGGTCAATAACATCATAAAAATCGTTAAGTTTAGTACTAATAACTAATAATGAATCATCTGGTAACAAATTAGCTGTATTAGGATAAGTACCAGAAATTAATCTAGATTCAAATTTCAAATTATTATTTTTAAATAAAATCTTATTATTAAAGATATGCAATTCAACAGTATCCTCGTCATCACCTAATATTTTACTGAATTCAACAATATTTTTACTAGGAATAACAATATTATAGTTTTCTTCACTTTCTCTATCTAATTTAACAATTTTTCTAGCTAAACGATAAGAATCAGTAGAATTACATTCTAATACATCCCCTACTATATTAAAGTTAATACCAGTTAATACTAACTTACCCTCTTCATTTGAAGATGCAAAAGCAGTTTGATTAACAATACTCTTAAATACACCAGCATTAATACTAATTTTCTTTTTACTTTCTTCCAAACCAATATTAGGATATTCACTTTCACTAATACCATTTAAATTAAATTCACTATTTTCTGTGTAAATTAATATTTTTAATTCATCAACAACTTCAATATTAATATATTTATCTGGTAATTTTCTAACAATATCAAGAATATACTTACCTTGAATAATAATACTACCTTCATTTTCTATTTTAAAATCAGCTTCATTAACACAATCTATACTAGTTTGAATAGTAATATCATTATCACTAGCAGTTAATGTTAATTTCTTCTTTTTTAATTCAAATTTAATTCCTGCTAAAACTGGTATTAAGTTTTTTGTAGAAATAGCTTTAGAAACTTTATTTAAAGCATCTAATAATAAATCCTTTTTAATTGTAAATTTCATATATATTCCTTCTTTCTTTTATATTATTTATATTATTAATGTGGAAAAAGTTGAAAACTCTAATTTTACTAATATTTATCATGCTTTTTTTTAACATTTATTTGTGGATAAAATTAAATTTAATTGAAGTTTTACACAACACCTATATCCTTTTTCAACTTTTCTATTATGTTTGCCAAGTCTTTATTGATTTTTATTTCGTTTTCTATCTTTTCCACAGAATGCATAACAGTTGAATGATCTTTTCCCCCAAATTCAGTTCCTATCTTAGGAAAAGACTCACTTGTCATATTCCTACAGAGGTACATAGCAATTTGCCTTGGGAAAGATATATTTGAACTCCTCTTTTTACTCCTAATATCTTCAACAGAAATCTGAAAGTATTCAGAAACTATTTTTTGAATTCTTTGAATGTCATTCTTTTCGCACATTCCTTTACTAATAAAGTCTTTCAGAGCTTCAATAGCTAAATCTAAAGTAATTTCAACGCCACCCATAATCGTAGAATAAGCAACTATTCTTGTTATAGAACCTTCCAGTTGTCTTACATCAGTACCAATATTTGACGCTATATATTCAATAACTTCTTCAGAAATTTCTTTTTCAAAGTTACCAGCAATTATCTTTTTCTTTAAAATTTGCATTCGTAAAGAAAAGTCAGGTGGAAAAATATTAACTGTTAATCCCCAACAAAACCTAGTTCTTAACCTATCTTCCAACAATTTTAAGTCATCTGGAGAACGGTCTGAAGAAATTATTATTTGTTTACTATCATTATATAACGAATTAAAAGTATGGAAAAATTCTTGTTGTGTCTTAGTAGCACCGCCTAAAAATTGTATATCATCAATTATAAGAACATCAATATTCCTATATTTACTCTTAAAAAAGTCTACATAATTAAAGTTAGTTCCAGAATCATCTTTCTTATTTAATTTGATAAAGTCTTGTGTAAATTGATCAGAAGTAACATATAAAACCTTTTTATTACTATTTTCTAATATATAGTTACCAATAGCATGCATCAAATGGGTCTTACCTAGTCCACTATTTCCATATATAAATAATGGATTGTACATTTTACCAGGATTTTCGGCAACCGACAACGCCGCAGCATGTGCAAACTTGTTACTATTCCCTACTATAAAGTTTTCAAAAGTATATTTAGAAATAAGATTTGAATGTACTTTATTATTAGGTATACCCTCTACTACCTCTTCTATTTCAACTTTTTTAGGTAGCACTTCCTCTATTTCTTCTTTTAAAATCAATACTAATTCAAAATTAGTGCCTGTAATATCATTTAAAGTTTTTGTAATTAAATCAGCATAATTATCCATCAAATGCTTTTTATGTATAGGCATTGGAACAATTATATATGCTTTACCGTTTTCTAATCTATGTAACTGCGTATCAGCAAACCAAGTGGTAAAAGATAAAGAAGTTAGTTCATCTTTTATTTGACCTAAGAACTTGGTCCATAAAATATCGACATTCATTCTACCATCTCCCCACAAGATAAATAAACTACGATTAGTGTACATTAAATTGTGAAAAAAATAAACCATTTTATTGCAAAATTTTTTTTCAACACGATTTCCACATTTTTTTACACAACTTAAACCATTAATAAATAAGAATAAAATTAACTTATCCACAGTTTCCACAGATTTTAATTCCACATGCTAAAAAAACATATCCACAAACATGTGGATATTGTTTAAAAATAAAAAAGTACGATTTTAATTGACAAAACAACACTTATATTATTATAATAATGTAGATTTATGTCTGGAGGTGGAGCAAATGAAAAGAACATATCAACCAAACAACCGCAAAAAAGCTAAAAAATTAGGCTTCTTTGCACGTAAAAAAACAAATATTTTGAATCGTCGTCGTCGCAAAGGGCGTAAACTACTTTGCAAATAAGCCGCTGCCTAAACGTCAGTGGTTTTTTACTCTTAGAATTTAAAGAACATCTGGTAAAAGTCAATAGATAATTTATGGCAGATTTAATATAATTTG
>CAVAJX010000059.1:0-9343 GCA_963589235.1 bacterium
AATTCATTTATCATTAGTTTTTGGTTCCACCAACACTATTTGACATTGAACCTCATAATCAATTAAAAAAATTATGATTTTTTATTATATTTTATTAGTTTTGTAGTATAATGATTATAGGAATTAACCTTATAGGAAATTTCCAAATGTGTCTAACTATGGCACCAGATTGATAGATAACTCGGAAATTAACCTCTGAGTGCAACGCTAACTAGAAATAGTTAGTTTTTTTTGTGCAATTTGGCACATAAAAAGATTAGTTGTATTTCAAACTAAGAACTTTCGTAATTTGAAAGTTCTTAGTTTTTTAAATCAATTAGTCCTTGAAGAGCTTTATCAGCTGCTTTTTCTAATTCAATAGTATTTTCTATAAATTTAGCATAGTCTACTACTATATCTACAAACTCTAATAGTTGAGGAGCATCTTTTCCTTGTGCTAGTTTCCTAATTATTTCGGCATTTTTGTTTAATTCTAAAGCTACTTGGTCTATACTTATAGATTCATTAGCCATTACCTAACTCCTCCATTCCATTTGATGTTTTTTTATTTGAATCAAATATATTAGCATTATTGATTACAACTTGTTTATAAGTTTCTAAATTGTCCAGATAACTAATATTGTCTTGATCTGTCCATACTGTTTTCATCATTTCTAAGTAGCTATATATTTTATTAACAGCATCGACGTATTGTTCATATTCTGTCATATGTACCTCCTATACTAAAATTATTCTTGATCCATTTTTTAAATCAGTATCTTTCACTGTTTGATTTACATCATAAACTTGTCCAGTATCTTTACTATAAAAGTTAGTTTCTGAACTAATGACATAATCATTTTCTGTTATTTCTAATAGACCTT
Organism: bacterium; assembly: GCA_963589235.1. Classification (GTDB taxonomy): domain Bacteria; phylum Bacillota_I; class Bacilli_A; order RF39; family UBA660; genus CAG-877. Next base: position 864 of record CAVAJX010000059.1, read on the forward strand.
CTTCTATTAATTTTTTAATTGTTCCAACTTTTTTATTAATTGGAATATATAGATCATATTTTTTTTCTATTAGAGGAATATATAAACATATTAATATTTTATTTTTATTCATAATTACCTCCTACTCATCTGAAAGGAACTTAGTAACTGCGGCTTTTCCTTTTGTTACTACATATCCAAAGTTTGGTTCTAGTTCGGCTCTTAATAGACGGGAATTTGTAGTTACTTTTAGTGTAAATTGATTACTAATTCCATTTCCTATCCAGATTCCTTCAGATAGGTCAACATTTGTCTTAAACCAAGCTTCATAATTAAGGGATTTAATATTATCTATTGTTTCTACAATAATAAATTTGATTGTTCCTAATTTGGTAGCTTCATTTAAGTTAGTTGTAAACTCACCCTTTTTAACAGCATCCATTTTTGATAGAAGTGTACTTATGCCAGTTATTATACAAATTACAGGGTCTTCAGTATTTTCAACTTGTTTAGTATACAGAGCTGTTGTTATTTCTTCTACACCTTTTGTACAATTTCCATGGTCGTAAGTAACATCTTTTGGTGGATTATCGGATAATATACTAAGTGCATCTAACATAATACATTTACTACTTGGTATTTTTAAAAGCATACCGGATAGTCCTGTTAAGAATGATTGTAAAGATGTAATATCTTCGCCTGTAATTACGTAAATACCATTCTTTAAACTGATACTTGCTATCTCTAGAGTTTCCTTTTGTACACCAACTGGAATTGCTAATAAGCCACGTAATGCTGGTAATAAGTATTCTTGAGTAACTGTTTCTGGTAATACAGGTATTTTCTTAGCTTTATATTCACAGATTTTATTTAGCTTATTACAAATAACTCTGATGTAATCAATCATTTTTTCTTCTTTAAATGAGTATGCAGTTTGGAATTCGAAGATACCATCTAAGTCTACTAGGCCTCGACCAAATCCTTTTGATGGTTCTTTTTTGCGTACTCCAGCAAGAACGCTAGCATAATCAGAAGGGTCATTAAATTGTAAAACAATATTTTGTGCGAAGTTTTGACGTAGACGATATCTAATAGTATTAGGTCCATTCGTTGTTAGAACGAAGACAATACCATATTTTAAACATTCTCTGGTTATTTGTCCTAGAACATCTTCATAGTCAGGATATAATTCAAGGAATCCTTCGACATTGTTTATCGCAACAACAATTAATGGCATTTGTTTTCCACCATGGTTTATATAAAAATCAAATGATCCATTGTAGTCTACAAATATTTTCTTTCTTTCATCCATTATTTGAGCAATTAGTTTAAATAAATTAGCTATTTTTTCACTTTCTCCAGATAATAATACTTCGCCAATATGTGGAGCATTTCTAAACATTGTTAAAGTTTCTGCACCAAAGTCTAGAAGATAGAAATTAACTTCTGAAGAATCATGTGTAGTTATGGCAGAATATATAATTGTTGATAACATTAATTCTTTACCTGAACCTGTTGAACCATAGATTATAGAGTTTCCACCTGATGATAAAGGTAGTGTTAAAACATTTTGTCTTTGGTTATCTGGATCATCATATTCTCCTATAATTGGATTGATACTGTTCTTTTTTGCTTGATAGCTATATTTAGCTTTTAAGTCTTCAACATATATATAATTTGGAATTCTATCTAGCCATAATTGTGGAATACTAACTGATGTTTGTTTTGCTTCTTCAACTATGTATTTAATAATATTTGTTATTTCTTCACCTTTAGATGCAACTTGAACTTCATTTTGTTTATTGTCTAGGCTCTTGATACTGTTACCAGTATTATCAATGAAGTTAATACTTTGATCTACTTTTTTCTTTCTTTTTTCAGCTGGATAATATTGTGCTCCTGCCCAAGCAGCTTGTCCTTGAGCAAATAATTCATTATAACCAACTTGTAAGAAGAAACGTCCGGCATTTTTTAATGAAGCAGCATCTGGACATTTAATCATATCCATACTGTCTGATTTATCTTGTACTTTTAAGCAGACACGGAACTTAGAGTTTGACCAGATTTGATCATTAACTACTCCGGCAGGTTTTTGTGTTGCTAGAATAAGATGGACACCTAAAGAACGACCGATACGTGCTGTTGATATTAATTGGTCCATAAATTCTGGTCTTTGGTCTTTTAATTCAGCAAACTCATCAGAAATGATGAACAAATGTGATATAGGTCTATCTACTAAACCTTTTCTATATAAAGCTTGATATTTATAAATATCTATTGTACTTTCATCTAATTTATCTCTAGCTTCATTGAACATTCTTTGTCTTTTACGAAGTTCACTTTGAATTGAAGCTAATGAACGATTCATTTCAACGGTATCTAAGTTTGTTATAGTACCAGCTAAGTGTGGCAATTTCATACCAGTTTCTTTATTTTGGAATACTCCGGCTAAACCTCCACCTTTGTAATCGATAAGTACAAATGATACTTCGTAAGGGTGATAGTTTATTGCCATGGATAAGATATAGGTAATTATAAATTCTGATTTACCAGAACCAGTCATACCAGCAATTAGGCCATGTGGTCCATGAGCTTTTTCATGTAAATCCAATTTAAATAGTTCACCTGTTTTATCTACACCAACTGGTGTTTGAAGTGTTTTTGTTGGGTCATTTGATTTCCAACGATTTAGAATATTTAATTGTTCGATCATTCCGACATTGTACATTTCTAGGAAAGTTAGACTCATTGGAAGAACTTGATTTTCCTTAGCAATATCTATTGGAATGTTTGCTAGAATTTTACAGCATTCATACATATTTAAAGTAGGATCAACATCTGCAACAAACTCTTTTTGTTTATTTGATACTAACTCATTTTCGAATACTCCTGACTTTTTATCACCAATGCTTATGAAAGTTTTACATTCATTTGGTAAGTTAACTAATCTTGGACTTATAACTAATAAACTAAATCCAACGTTTAATTCTAGTCCTGAAACATCTTTTACAAGTTCTACATCACGAACTGATTTAAAGTCATCAGTAATTATTATGTAGTAAGGTTTATATTTTTTGTAGTCAACATTATTTAATTCTTGGCCTTCAGAAACATCTTTGTATTTTCTAGCTTGTAATTCTTGTTCTAAGGCTAATGATATTTCTTTTGCTTCATCTATACTTGTAGCGAAATATCTAGTTGTTCTGTCGTTACTCCAACAATGTGGACAGATTTTTAAGTATTCCCATTTACTAGCATTTTTTTCGTTTGTTAGTAAAACTATTTTTAAATCTTCATAACTGTGATATGTAATCATTTGAAGAATTAGACCTTCTATGAATTGTTGTTTGTTTTCAGCTGTACCAATGATAGCTGAAATGTTCTTTTCTACAAATGAAATTGATATTGGAACGTTTTCTAGCATTCTAGACTCTGCACCTAATTTGTATACTTCTTGAAGAAGGTTATCAGAATCTATTGAGAAGTGTTCTTGTGGAAAGTTTATAGTTCCGGCTAATTCAGTTGAACCAATTCCTAATCTTAAGTCTAGAAAATCTGCCTGATCTATTTCCCTTTCCCAAAGATTTCTTTTCTTATTATATATAATTTCTTTTGTTTCTTGTATTGGAAGGTAATTATCAACTAATATTTGACGTTGAGTTTTCATTGCCTCTTGTATTTCAGTTCTTTTAGAATTAATATATTGAGCATACATTTCTTGGCGTGTTTGTTCTTTTTTAATATTTTGTTTCTTTTGATACATCTTGGTTAGACTTGGCCATAAAATCATTGTTGAAAGCATCACACCGGTAGTAATTAATGATGGCGCCGCTGTTTTAAGATCCTGTGAACCATCAGCAAGCCCTTGAATAGCAGTTATACCTGAGGCTGCAGACATCATTGACATTGATAGCATCGGACCAACGGTATATATTAAAGGTGTTTTATCTTCTTCTGTTTTTCCAGGTGGAGTATCAATACTAACATTTATAGGTTCAATTTTTGTTTTAAATCTTGGAGCACGATAAAAATAATCATCTTCTTTGTAGAACTCAACATTCTCCTCATCCGGATTATCCATTTCAGTTTGATTCTGTATCCAAGGGTGATCTGGCTCTAAAACTCTTTGATCATAGTTTACTAAATTACTTATTCTGTTAATAATAAGTGAGTCTTTTAAAACTATTATTTTAAGACCCATGATGAAAACAATATCACCATATTCTAATGGTTTTGAAGTTACGGCTTCATTATTTGCATAAGTACCATACTTACTATTTAAGTCTTGAACTACCCAGCCACCTTTATTGTATATTAACCTAGTTTGTTGTCTTGATACCAATGGGTAGTTGTAACAAATTGTTGACTGTGGGTCATTACCAATGATTAGTTCACAGTCTCCTCTTAAATGAAGACGATTTATATTTGGTTCAATTGATGGAGAACAATATAATATAACGTATTCATTATCAGTATTTATTTTCAAGAAGAAAAGACTATATTCATTTAATATAGCTGATTCTATTTCATTCTCACCTAACATAATTTTTGTTTCAAAGTCACTTTTGATTTTCCAATGACCTTCAAACTCTTCTACATTGATTAGATTTCTAGTGTTTCCTAAATAATCATTATCAGTTATCCAATAGTTTCCGGCTATTTTAGTTGGTAGTGTAAAGTTGTATATTTTAGTCTTTTTGATTAATCGAACTATCACTAGAAATCACCCTCTTATTCTTTATACTCTATGCTAATTATAGCTTGAATTCAAGTTTTTTACAATAGATAATTAGCTTTATTAGGGTGTTTTTTGTAGTTTGATGTTTATTTAACTAGAGAAGTTTGAAGGTACTTATTTCTTTTAAGTATGATTTGATGCCAGAGGTTATAGTTTTGCTGAGTTTTTCTTGATAGTCTGGATTAAGTAATTGTGTCCTTTCGGAATAGTTTGATAAATAACCTGTTTCAACTAGTACTCCAGGTACAGTTGTATTACTATACATATATAAATCTGTTTTTTTAACAGTTCTTGTACTATTTAGTTCATTTTGAAATTCTTTCATAATACAGTCAGCTAGGATTTTATTATTTTCATTTATAGGATTATATAGTACTTCTGCACCTTTATATGATGGATTATCGTACCAGTTGATATGAATTGAAATATATAAGTCACTGTTGTTCTTTTTTATAAGAAGAAGGCGGCGATACAGGTCTCCTCTTTTCTTTTTGGAATCATATATTGAAGAAAGATCTACATCTGCAGTTCTTGTCATGTATACAGTCGCACCATTACTTGCTAGTTCTTTTTCTAGCTTTTTAGCAATTTCTAGATTAATATCCTTTTCATATATTTTTCCGTATGTTGTTCCTGGGTCTCTTCCGCCATGTCCGGCATCAACAGTTATAGTTATTCCTGATAAAGATAGAGTTTTAGCAGAAATAACTTGTGCCGATAATATAAGAAGAATAAGAGTTATTATAATAATAGTTCTGATTTTGTTTTTTAACATACTTTCACCTATTAATATTTATGTTTTATGAAAAAAACTAATTATAATTTTGTATTACAATTAGTTACTTAATTTAGATAAATATAAAATTTCTAAAATATCTATTATTTTTATAAAAAAAAATAAATGTTTTAGTTTTGTAATAATTTCATTTTGAAATAAAGACTTTTTGTCAAAAGTTTAGTACAATTATTATGATGAATGGCAATATCATTTGTACATTAGTGAGGAATGAAGTTTTATGAGGAGACAATTTAAAGGAATTAAATGGTTAAAAAATAGTCCTTATTTTTTATTGTATGATTTTTACAACAAAAACATGGAAATAAAAAAAGCAATAGGAAATGTATCAATAAAAAAAACAAGCATTAAAAGATGTAATGGTTATTATGATTTACTGAAAAGAAAGTACATTCCTTGTAAAAATTTTGATAATAAAATCGAAGAAGAATGTTATCAATGTGAAATTTGTAAGGAACTTTCAGGCTTTAGTGATTGCTTAGGATGTAACGGAAAATACTGTAAAACCAAAAGTTTGGTAGCAAAAGAATTTTGTAATCAAAAACATATAGTGTATATTGCATTGTTTGGTAATGACGTATTGAAAGTTGGAACAGCCGCAGAATATAGAAAATATTCGAGAATACAAGAACAAGGAGCAATTGCATCTATGTTTATTGCAATTACAGACACAGGTAAAATTGCTAGATTTTTAGAAAGTTATATATCATCTCTTGGCTATACATTGCAAGTACGTTCTAATTATAAAATTAATAATTTAGTAATTGATAAAAATGAAAATGAAGTTATTCATTTATTAAAAAATGAGTATAATGAAATTAGAAAAAAGTTGCCGGAAACATTAAAAAAATATTTGATTGAACCAAAAATTAACTATTACAAAGATATAAATGATATAAATAAAACCACATTGATAAAAGAATCATCTCAATTAAGTTTGTTTGGGGATACTTCCAAGGTAAAGAGTTACGACTTTTACTTGCATCCAGAAATAATCAATGGTATTATAACCAACGTTGTTGGTTCTATGCTAATTGTTGAGAATCAAGGAATTCATGTATATGATACTAAAAAACTTGAAGGTTGGATAATAGATATAGAATAGACTATTTGTTATAATAAAGGAGGAAACTTATTATATGAAAAATTATAGAGGTATAGACTACTCATCAATTTATGAAGCAGAATATTGTGTTGCCAACTATGACTCTCATTCTATGGGCAATTCCCTAAAAGAATACATAGAAATGAAATTACCAGATATTTTATTTAGTGAAAAAATATCCGAGATACATATAGTAGGCAACTATAATCGAAGCCAAGGAATTTCGCCCAAGGAAAAGAATGATAAATTATTTAATTATAAAAGGCCAACAGTTATAGCAAAAGATCATGTCGGAATAATAAACTGCTACCCTGGAATTGATTATGTTTATCATTATGCCAGTTTAGTGAAAACTTATTTGAATATATTAGGAATTGATAAAAATGTAAAAGTATATTTTCCAAATGAACAAGATATAGAGCAACAACTTATGAAATCAAACCTAAAGGATATTCCAAAATGCCAAACGGTTATTTTAGGCTATGTAGTTGGATTTGATTATTTATCTAAAGATAGCAATTGGCAGGGCGATGGAGATTTTTTATGGAAAAATATTGATAGTTCAAAAATTTTAGTTGGATGTAAACATAGTTATTGGGGAGATATAGCAGGTCACATAGTTTCCATTCTTGCTAATTTGGGCGTTAAAAATGTTATTTATATAGGAAAGCTTGGAACATTAAATGAAAATAACAAACCTAATGAATCAATAGCAACAGGATCTAAAAGTGTTTTTTTTGATGGTAGTAGCGTAGAATGGCATAATATTTTTGATGTAGAAGAAAGTCCATTAATAAAAAAAGGTGTTCATTACACTTTACCTAGCATAATACAAGAAACAAAAAGTTGGGTAGAAGAAAACAAAAATAAAGTTGATTTTGTAGATCCTGAAATTGGACATATGGCTAAAGCTGCTCAAGATAGTGGAATAAGCTTTTCGTATATACATATAATTTCTGACAACTTGTCTAAAAAATTTGATGAAGATTTATCAAATGAAAGAAAACAAGAAATACTTGTTAAAAGAAAAAAATTAACCAAAACAATAGGAGCTTGCATAGAAAGAGTATAAAAAAGTAGGGTTTGATCTTTATTATACCCTACTTTTATTATTTATTACTATCCATAACAAGCTGTGGATAACCAGCAAAAATTTGCTCACCAACTTCTATATTCAAATTTTTTATAGTTTCTTTGATATAGTCTAAACTATCTTCTTCATTATCAAATAGGTTTGTTTTAAACTCTAATTCAATAAAGTCCCCAAGGTTATTTATAGTATCCAATGAAATAATTATTCCATTGTATTCCCACGAGTTCCTCACTTTTTCTACAACTATAACCTTTTTAAAATCAAGTGCATCAAGCATTTCAATCATACCACTATAGTCATCAATACCTATTTCAATTTCTTTACACGATATTTTATTATTGCCAACATTGTTACTCCAATTTTTATAGTTGATTGTTTTTTCATTGTTAGTATTTCTTATTCTTAACCATTCAGAAATTGGCTTTTTTTCTAAAAAATTTTCATGAGCAGGTGTATAATAAATATCTTTCTGTATATTGTTTGTCTCTGTCTGAGTACCAACTTCGCTCAATTTTTTAATTGTAATATCCTTATTATATAAGGGAAATTTAGCTTCAATTTCAATTCTTTTTCTCTCCATGATTTACCTCCAGAACAATTATATATTAATTAAAAAATACTGTCAATTATACAATGATTACAAATATAAAATTTATGATTACAAATATAAAATTAATATTGTAAAGTTACAATTGATGTGCGACCTTTTATATATAGGTTGTGTTAAACTTTATGACTGATTGGCATATTCAGCATATGCAATATTTAA
>CAVAJX010000060.1:0-21007 GCA_963589235.1 bacterium
ATATTTAAAGAGGCCATTATAGCAATTGCTACAATAATTAGAGTTATTGTAATACAAGAAATGGAAGCTAGTGATAAACTAAAATTTCTAATTACACTTTTAAAGGCATCTCTAAAACTTCTACCTAACATTCTAAATAGCTTCATTATCATAGACTCCCTTCTCTTTAAAGTTAACTAAATGTCCATCTTTTAATATTAAAACTTGCTTTTTCATTTTATTGACGATGTCTTTATCATGAGTTGCCATTATTATTGTTGTTCCTCTTGACTTATTAATGTCATCTAATACCTTCATTATTTCCATACTTTTTTCGGGATCCAAGTTTCCAGTAGGTTCATCACATAGTAACAATTTTGGGTTATTTACTATGGCTCTCGCTATCGCAACACGTTGTTGTTCACCACCGGATAATTGATCTGGGTAGTTATGTATTTTATTTTTTAGACCTACATCTTCTAAAGCTTTTAGTACTTTTACTCTTATTTCATCTTTTCTAGCACCTATTACTTCTAGGGCAAACGCAACATTTTCATACACTGTTAATTTGGGAAGAAGTCGATAGTCTTGGAAAACTATTCCTAACTTTCTTCTTAGCTTGTATACTTTTTTATTTCTTAGCTTAGCAACATCTAGGCCGCCAACAATAATTTGCCCTTTTGTTGGCTTTTCTTCACGGTATAACATCTTTATTAAAGTACTTTTTCCAGAACCTGAGCCACCGATAACAAAGACAAATGAGCCTTTTTCTATTGCTAAATTTAAATCATAAATGGCAGTAACACCATTTTTATATTTCTTTTCAACATGTTTAATTCTGATTAAATCCATATTATCAACCATCCTAACTTCTTTAGTATAACATAATTTCGACAAGAAAAAAAGAGAGGACAGTTACCTTTCTTTTCCATTTACATTATTTACCGCCGACTACTTCGTATGCATCTGTTACCACGAAGAAAGCGTCTTTATCGATAATTTTTATACCTTCTGTGACTCGATAATATTCTCGACTTGGTACTACAGTTAAAACTACTTTATTCTTTTTATTTAAGAATCCGCCTTTAACATCAAATACAGTTACACTGTGACCTAGTGTTCTAATGATATAGTTTTTAATTTGATCTTCTTCGGATGTAATTATGTAGAAGGCTTTATTATTAGATATTCCAAGTAATACTTTATTTATGATTATACTATTTAAGTAGATTAAGATAATAGCATACATAACATTAGTAGAGCCAAAGAATACACCGCCTATTAAGACTACTGTTATATTCATAACGGCACTAGTTTTAGCAATTGGTATTTTGCAATACTTCTCTAGTATTTGGCTTATTACGGGTAGGCCACCATTGTTGTAGCCAGTTTTATACATGATACCATTGGCTATTCCATTTAAGACACCTGCAAACAAAGTTATTGTAAACATATCACTATAATCCATTTGAATTATATCTGTTAATGGTTCAGTTATTTTTACAAAAAATGGATAAAGAACGCTTGCTAGTATAGTGACAGCTGTTACTTCTGGTCCTAAGTACATAAGACTTAAAAGAGCACAGGTTATTGATACGATTAATATCATTAAGGCAGGATCTATTCCATAAACATAATTTGTTATTGTGGCAATACCACCAGCACCTCCAGTTACTAAATTAACTGGTAATAGAAAAAGATTATATACTATTGCACTAAAGAATAATGATACGACTAGCATAGTGATTCTTTTTCCAACTTTTTTCTTTTTTAATCTTCCTATTACATCATCCATATCATTCTCCTCCAAATACTTCATAAGCATCTGTTACTACAAAGAATGCATCTGGATCAATTTCAGATATTCCTTCTTTTAATCTGTAATAATCTTTAGTAGGTAATACACACATTAACACTGTTTGTTTTTCTTTAGCGAAGCCACCTTTAGCGTTGAATACGGTAACACCATGGTTTAAATATTTTAAGATATATTCTTTTATAGCTTGTTCTTCATCTGTTACGATATAGAATGCTTTACTGTCGGAGATTCCTAAAATTACACGATCTGATATTAAACTAATTATATAAAGAGTAATAATAGCATACAGTAATTTATTTGTACCAAAGATGAATGAAGATAAAACCACAATTGTACCATCTGTGCATAAAATGCTTTTTCCAATACTTAGTTTTAAATATTTATTTATTAATTGACTAAGTACATCTGTTCCGCCACCGGTATAACCTGCTTTAAAAATCATACCAGCACCAAAGCCATATAGGACACCACCAAAGACTGCGGATAATAATAACTGTGAATTATCTATATCTATGTATGTTCCTATATCTGAAGTTAGTTTTACACATATTGGAAAGACTAATGAACCAAGAATTGAACCTCTTGTTTTTTCTTTACCTAAAAATATGTAGCTTATTGTCAATAATATAATATTTCCAATTAAAATCACGGTAGAATATTCAAATCCAAGTAATTCATTTAAAATAATGGCAATACCACCTACGCCACCGGCAACAATGTCGTTTGGGGCAAGAAATAAGTTATACGCTATCGCAACCAAAAAACAGCCAATTAAAAATCTGACTAATCTTTTGTATTTAGATTTTTCTTTTATTTTTTCTAATATTTTAAAATTCTTACTTCGTGAAAAAATTTTCATATTATATCCCTCTTTTTAAACTTGCTTCAATAAAATCATCTATATCACCATCTAATACTTTAGAAACATTACTTGTTTCATAATTAGTACGATGGTCTTTTACTAGTGAATATGGATGCATTACATAACTTCTAATTTGTGAGCCAAATTCAATATTCATCTGGTCCCCTTTTATTTGTTTTAATTTTTTTTCTTGTTCTTCATATTTTTTTAGTAACAATTTGTTTCTTAGAACTTTCATTGCTTGTTCTTTATTTTGAATTTGACTACGTTCGTTTTGACATGTTACTACTATTTTAGTAGGTAAATGTGTTATTCTTACAGCTGAATCTGTTGTATTTACACCTTGTCCACCGCATCCTGATGAACGATAAACATCTATTTTTAAATCTTTTTCATCTATTTCTAGACTATTATCTTGTTCTATTTCTGGAGTTACTTCAATGGACGCAAAAGATGTATGGCGACGATTATTAGAGTCAAATGGAGATAATCTTACTAAGCGATGAACTCCTTTTTCATTTTTTAAATATCCATAAGCATTTGAACCTTTTATAAGAAGTGATGCACTCTTTATACCAGCTTCATCACCGGCTTGATAGTCTAATATTTCTATTTTATAATTTTTCTTTTCACACCAGCGAGTATACATTCTATAAAGCATTAAGGCCCAGTCACATGCTTCTGTGCCACCGGCTCCAGAATGGATATCTATAATACAATTGTTTTTGTCATATGGTCCTGATAATAGAAGAAGCATATTTAACTTTTCTAGTCTTTCTGGCAGATTAGTAATAGACTCTTCTATTTGCTCGACTATTTCTTGATCAAAATCTATTTTCATTAGCTCAATAAGTTCTAAGTTTTCTTTAATACTATTAGCTATTTCTTCTATATTATCTATTTTTTCTTTGGTACTAGAAATTTCTGATAAGACTTGGTCTTTTCTTTCACGATCAGTCCAAAAAGATGGATCTTCAGTTTCTTTCTGAAGTTCTTTTAAATGTTCTTTTTCTTTATCGATGTCAAAGTGACCTCCATAGACTATTAACTTCTGATAAATATTTATTTAATGCTTGTTCCATTTCTTTTATTTCCATTTTTATCTTCCTTATTATATTGTTTATTTTTTCCTCGTTTTATACTTATTGTATATAGTATTATGTTAACATATTTTTTTATTTAAGACAATTATTCATATTTTAAAAAATTTTTGTATAGATTATTTATTTTCTGCATATATTATTAGTGAGGAAGGTTCACTATATAGTGTGAAGATCCTCTGTTAATAGATGGAGTCATTATTGGCTCCTTTTTTAGTTGTTTAAGTGTCAAAAAGAGGACTTTCAATCCTCTTTTTGTTACTTAAGACGTTTATTTATAGTTTGTAATCATCAGTCATCTTTTCGCCAAAGTACATGGCATTTATATAAAACTGATCACAATTAACTCTAAATAATGGTTTTTTATAAGCATAGAACTCTAATTTTTCTTTATCAAAATCATTTGTTTTAATAAATTTATGAAAGTTATTTCTAATATCATCAAATAATTCTTTGATACTGTTGTAACTTCTTAGTCCTTTCATGTCACTCCAAGATGCTTCAAACCAAGTATACTTGTCTTTATCTTTATATATTAAGAATGAATGTCCCGGTTTACTTTTGCTGTTATTTAGGACTACAAATACAGTTCTAAATGGATAATCATGTTGTTTGAAGAAATCTCTTTCTACTTCACAAAGTTCCCAGCATATAGCGTGATCGTTTTGTTTCATTTGTTTTAAAGTAGGCATTTTATAATATTTTTTAAAGGCTTCTTTATCTAGTTTTTCATGAGTAGTATTATTTTTATCATGCCATCCATAAGATATTTCTGATAGTTCTTTATTAAATTTTTCAACTTCTGTCATTTACTTCATCTCTTTCTATTAATAACTTACTACAGTTAATTACCTTATCTATTATATCTTTATTTTTATATTTTTGTAAATCTTTACTTGCTCCTAAAACGTTATATATTATTTGTCGTTCTTCTAAGTATTTGATATTAGATAATTCTTGATAGTATTTTTTTACATAAGTAAAGATGTTTTTATAGTCTTTTGGCTTTTGATATGGATCCATAACAATATCAGCCCAACGCCATGGTTCTTGTTGCATCTGATAAATAATTCTAAATTCATAGTCAATTGGCGCAACTAAGGTATCGTTAAAGTCTATTATTTTTACTTTTTCATTATTGTATAAGATATTATCAAAGTGTAAGTCATTATGAAGTAGCGCATATTGAACATCTTCTGATAGGTATTTATCATATAGACTAAGAGATCTTTGAATCATTGCATATTCTTCTTTAGTAAACAATTGGTTTACATTTTTTAAATTCTTGGTAACAGTACTTTTAATTTCTTCTAGCCAAGTAGAATTTGAATTTGTATTTATCTGATGTGTATTTTTATGAAGTTCTTTTACTACTTCTACTATTTTTTTAATAGTATTTTCTTTTTCTTTTTCAGTCATTTTATAGTAATAGTAATATAGAGTTTTTCCAGGTAGCTGTTCCATTATTTCATATACATATGGTACATGTTTTTTACTGGTATCATATTTATATAGTTTAGGAATGAACTTGTTATCTTTATTTTCTGTGTAGAATTCATACTCTTTATCAAATGTATTTTCTTTATCTTTATTAGTACATACTTTTATAATATATTTATTATTTACACTGAACAAAGTATTATTAAAACCAGCATTAACTTCGTATATATCCTTTATAGGTCCTAGAATATCTTTATTTTTACTCGCTATTAAAGTACCTAGTCGTAATCTTTCTTGAACTAAGTTTCTTGTTACTTCAAAAATTTCAAAGATAATCTCTGTTTCATCATTAAATTCTTTGTAAAAACTTTTGAAAAATTCAGTATGAACATTTCTCCAGTAGTCAAGTGATAAATCACCTTCGCCTTCAAGTTTAGCTAAATCTTCTGTCATATCTTTAAACTTCATAACATGATACGCTTTGGTTCTTACAATACAAGCATCTTTTTCATTATCAAAATGAATTATTGATTCTTCACCTATTGTAGGAATGTTTTCTTCATTATATAGACATGTTGTTGCGATTTTTTTACCTGCTAGAACTAAATTTACTAGATTATCATTGTCCATGCCAAAACTCCAGTTTTTCATTTTATTCTCCTTTTATTTCGCTTCGTTGCATTTGTTTTGTGTATACTTTATAACTATCGTCTGTTTCTACAGTGCTATAATCATGAATATTTTCGGCTAATGTGCCATTTAAATCATAGAAAGTTGGTCAAGATGCAGGATTAGTAGCAACTTTTATAGAAAGGTCTCCATTACATCTTCTTGTAATAAAACCATTAATAGCTTGATGTGATACTAAAGACATTTTCTTGTTCATTTCAAATATTAAGCCATAATAAGAAGTTATGTTTAAGGCTTCTTTTGTTTTTCTTGCTAGATCAACAGCATTTATAAAAGGCATTCTTAGACTATCATAATCAAACCATGACTGATCTCCTTGCAAGTATTCAACATAATAGTTAGAATACATTTTTCTTGATTCTTCTAAAATACTTTTAAGTTCTTCTAACGACCTAGCTTGTTGATGTTTTTTACTTCCATATAACCTATTTATTCTTTCTAATAAATTATTTATTTTGGACATTGAAGTATTTATTTTTTCCTGTTCTAATATTCTTCTAATAATGTTTTCAGAAATGGAAAAGTCTAAAAATTGATCCGCAATTAGTCTAACAGTTCCTGAATTAATATCTTCATTTGTTGGTTTACTTAAAGGTAGAGAAAAGTCTTCCATGTAAACGGCAACTGGAGCAGTAGAATCTGTTAATATTGGATATGTCCTTTCTAAATCTTTTAAAAGCCTATGTCTTCCTTCAGTATTATAGCCATAGATAAATTGATGGCGATTTTCTTCTATAATTTGTTTTCTTGTATATTCGCTCATAACCTCACCCGAGACTTAGTATACCATGTATAATCTTAAATATAAAGTTTTCAATATTATAATTTTTTGTTTTTTATATTTGTACGGAATATTTATATAATTTTTTGTTTACTGGCAAATATTCAACTTTAGATAGGTCTTTTGACTGTTTTTCGGCTAGATACTTTGTTAGATACATTGCTTGAACAAGCATTTGAAAGTCATCTATAACTTGATCTCTTGATTTTGAGTTGATGACAATTACTTCTTGGTAATATTGTTTTAATTCTTCTACCATCATCTTATCAAACTCAGTTCCTCTATTGAAGTAGATAGCATTACTTTGTTGAACAGTTGATAAGGTTGAACGACCATGACAGTATGAATACTTATCATGTACTATAGGTATACCTATACCTGATTCTACTAAGGTTGACTCTAAATACTTAGCAGCTGTACTTGTATCATATCCTGAAAATATTTCATAAACATGACTCGGTTCAAAAGAAAAATCTTTTTCTAAAATTAAGTCTAATAATTTATTATCTTCTCCTTCTAAATAGTAATCCATTAAGATACTTACTGGAATTAAGGTTGCTCCTAAAGATATAAAACTCCTTTCTTTATCTATTGTTGTTTGATATTGTAAATTCACTACATCTTCAGATGTTGACGGGTTGTTGGATAATAAATACTTTTTTAAATCATTGTCGAATGATAAATCCACACCATAGTTATTTCCTGAATAACTACAAGAAATAACATTTTTAAAACCGGAAACTCCTTGATATAAGAAATCTCTTGGTTCGCAGTTGATACTTATTATGCCATTTTTTTGATTTAATACTTTACTGCCAAATTCACTTACAACACTAGATCCACCTACACCAGATACGATACTGGCATCTTTTATTTTTAGAAGGCAACTTCTTATGAACTCTAAATCAGTTTTTTCTAATGCATCTTCTACTCTCCTTTTTAAATATTCAAAATTAGTTTTCATGTTCTTTTCCATAAAAAAATCCTCCTCAAGTTCAATATAACTTGAGATGAGGAAATATTTCGTCTACTCATATTTTTCATTTAATAATTCATAATTTATAATTCTTTTCAATTCAAAATGCCTAATATCTTGTTTCTTTTCACAGAAGGCTGCACAGTACCAACCGTTTTGGAATAAAAACATTTCGGCTGGATCTATTATTCTTTCATTTTCACCTTTGTTGTAAGAATAATAACGAAGCTTTACTTTTCTTTTTTCTTTTATGGCTCTTGTTAGTAAATTAAATTTCTTTTGAGTCTCTTCATCTAATTTAAACTTATTTGTATCTTGTTTTGAGCCAATGTAGATTCCTTTTATTTTTTCTTGGAGATTTAGAAGTTTTTCCTTTTGTTCTGGATCTGTTTCAGACTCGATATAGTTATCTAATATTTTGTAGTCACTTTCTTTAAACCTTCTGATAGGTACCTTAACTGGTTTTCTTAAAAAATAGCCACCATATGGTCCTAGTATGGATTCAATATAAATACCAGCTTTTTCTAGGCCTTCTTTATAAACTCGTATCATTCTTTCGGAAACTTCTAAAATATCAGATAATTCTTTGATACTATATTTACGTCCAGAGTTCAATAATTCTAATAAAGTTATGGCATTGGATACTTTTGACATAATTTCACTTATTTAATGACACTTTCTATTTCTTGTAATTCAAAACGATATTTTTGTTTTATATCTGGATACTTTTTATGATCTACTTCACTTAAGAACATGTTCATTTGTCTTACCCATAGGTCATTGTTTCCATATAGAGCTCTATAGACAACACATTCTTCACCAGTTTCTGAGTATTTAGCAGTATCAACAACTAGGTAATAGTTTCCTTTAAAGTGTTTATATATGCCATTTATTTTTACTTTATTCATATTATCCCTCCAACTTAATTATAACATCATTTAGTACCTTTATTATTATTTTCTTTTTGTGTATTTGTTCCGTTACTAGTCTCTTTGTTTTGCATAGCAGCATATACATTTTCTAGTTTAGGTACTTTTGGTGTCATTCCTAGAATTGCATCTTGTCTAACTTTTCCAAGAACTTGAACTATTTCATTTTCATTTAGACCTTTATCTTTTAGTTCAGCTACATATTTTTCAATAACACTGTCAGCTGTTTCCGATTGGACGTCTATATCTTTAATTTTGTCTCTGGTTGAATATCTAATTCTTGGTAATTTTATGTAATAATCTGAATTGTTCTGCTTAGCATTCTTTGATTTCTCATCTTCTTCAGATATAACTAGGTCCTCTTCTCCTGCATAAAAGTCTTTTATTTCTTCTTCACTTTTTTCAACTAATGTTGGAGTTTTCCATTCATGGCCAGATTTGTCTTGTAATCTACTTCTATTGGCAGGATCATAAATGTAATGCTTGTCATTATCGTGAATAATGATAAAGGCGTGATTTTCAGAACCGGCATTACTCCAAACCATTTCACAGTCATATCCTAATACAGCTAGTAAATTATTAGCAACAGCGTCCTTATGAGCGCACATACCTCCATGTGATTTATATTCTTTAATCGAGTGTATATATTGTCCTCTTTGTGCAAGATTTTCTCTCACTTCTTGTACTCCTGAATCTTTCCCAACAAAATAATTATTAATAGTTTGTTGAATCAAATTTATATCTGTTCCAAGATTTCTATCTTCATCACCTTTTTTATTGATAAGGTCTTTATATAGTTCATCATCATCAAGATAAAATCCCATTTTTAAATCACTGTATGGTTTAATTATAGCCTTTTTGCCAAGAAAACCTTTACATCTAATCATTGGCTTATTTGGAATTGGATCATTTTGTATAACAATATAGCAGTCATTATTTTCTAATTCATCTAATCGTTTGTTTAACTCCATATATACTCCTTAATTTAATTATTCTAATATCCAGTCTTGAAAATATTTAATTTTTGTATGGCAGTAAGAACATTCTCCTTTTTCAACATCAATACTTGCACCGCATGTTGAACATTTTATAAAATTTTCTGCATTATTAAGTTTTAAAGATTCAGTATTAAGTTTTTTCATTATATATTTTTGATTCATAGTTTTTGGGATTATTTTATTATTTTCATAGTAAACAACTCTTACTTCTGCTACTACTTCAATATATAAATTGTTATTCTTGGTAAATTCCTGAAAACTTATGTAATCTAAAACATCATAATCTATTATATTTTCTTCACTATAGTATTTTTTTCTCACTTCATAATTGAAATTATTAAAGAATTTTTTCTTATCTATTTTTGTTCTGTTCCAAAAGTCAATTTGTTTTTGGTTTTGTTTGTCTTTATATTTTTTTATTGGCGTTAATACGATGTATGCATCTAATATATAGAAAAAATAATATAATATTCCTGCAAGAATTAAGCCATAGATAAATATTTTTGATATATCATAACTGTTGAATGTTCTTCCCGTTGTTTTTATAAAGATTAAACTTATCGCAAGACTAAATATTATATCTACTATGGCAGTTGCTATTCTGTAGGTGTTATTTTTTAATACTCTATCATAATGGTATTTACTTCCTAAATCTTTATTTGTATAATCAATGTTGTAGTAAGTACGACAATACGGGCAGCCTTCTAGGAAATCTTTTAATTTAGAATGCATTCCACAGTTTGGACAGGTATATTCTTTGTTTTCTATTTCTTTTGATATAAATGTGTATTCTATTCTTGTATCAAAATTTTTTTCGACATGTAATAATTGATTACTCTGATAATATTCTTTTTCATATCTTACGCCTGATATAATATCATCATTATTTGAGTTATCAGTATTCGTTCTAATATTGTGTTACCTACAATATATTTCGTTTTAATATTAATTCCATATTTATTTAATTTTTTTATATGATAATTATCAGTTAGTAATGCCATGTTTTTTTTCTCCTATCTATTGTTGTTATTGTTGTTATTGTTGTTATTGTTGTTTGAGGATGAACCTCCATAGGAACCAGATGAAGATGATGTATAATGGTTAATTACAGAGAAATAATCATTTGAAAAGTTTATACCATCTATTGATGGATTAATTAGACTAGCATTAATTAATGTTACATTTTGCCAATTTACTAGTTTTATAAGAGATTGTGTACACTCTACTCTTCCTAATGGAAATTTTGTTAAAAAGTCATAGATTTGTTCGACTTGTTCTCCTGTTAAATTATAATATTTTGTTATTTCTGTGCATCTTTTTTGTCTTATTAGTTCTGCATATGTTTCTGGTTCTTTATTCATTTTTTAACTCCTTATCTAGATAGTAAAATTCTATATTTTGAAATGGTAAATTTATAGCTTGTATATGATAGTAGGCATTTTCTTTTTGTTTTATATAATGATAATCTCTTAATGCTGAAGTTGTAAAGAAAATATTATTTGCATTATCTTTTGAAAAACTATTTTTATATTCTTTAAATAAATTGGTAATGTCATATGAATAGTAACCTTTTTTTATTGATTTTTGTTCATCCATAACTCCCTTATATATTTGAAGTGTTGCTACGTGTCTTTGCTTTGTTCTGTTTTCATCTCCATATGCGACTAAGTTTCCTGACAGCAACATAATATATAAGGAATTATTTTCTGGATATTCACATTGTTCTTGAATAATATTTTTTCTCATATGAATCGTTACTTTGCTTTTTGGTGTTATATAAATAATGTTTTTAACTTTCTTTGTTATTTGAGATGATAATTTATACTCTTGTCCATCTATTTCAAGAATAAACACGTCATCACTATATATATATTTCAGTTTTTCATCATTCATAATTATTTCTTCTAATAATGGATAATCATTTGATTTTTTATCGGGAATATATTTTGTTATGTCTGTCAAACGCATTTTTAAAAGATAATTGTAAACTGTTTCATCATTATACTCATCCTTTTGGTAGTTACGGTTCTTGTATAGTTCCTGTTGAAGCTTACATGTATAACTTTTATTAGAATTATATATATTTTTAACAAACGGACAGCCAGTTTTACATAGGTATAAGTATTGGCAATTTTCGCATTCTTCGTTAAATGGTAACTTGTTGTGATTTAAAAATATTTTATTTTTGGCATTTAATAATATTTTTTCCACGGAATCTGTGTATATGTTGCCATAATAATAGTCTTTATTTTTTTGTCCTCTTACACAAGAATATATATCCCCATTTTTTTCTAGTAAAAAGAACTTTTCTCCGCAATTATCGCAATTAGTGCAATACTCTGGTCCAAATTCATCAAACCAAGGTCCAGAGACACCAGAATCTAAGTCTGTGCCATCAAATTCTTCATGCATTCTTTTATAAAAATCTACTTGTTCTTCCTCTGTCATATGGTGTAAGATACCATTTGAGTTATAATCAAAACCTATCATAAAATTAAAATCATTCATATCTAAGCAGGTATTTTTATGTAGAAATTTTATATCTTTTATTATCTCATCTATATGATTGTAATGTTCTTTAAAAATTGTTGCAGAAACTTTCTTTTTATTTGGTATATCCTTCATAAGATTAATATTTTCAAGTATTTTAGTTAGTGTTTTTTTGTCTCCTTTCGTAACACGATATTCATCATGAAGCGATAAAGGCAAATCTAGACTGCCCGAAATTGATACTTTGAATTCTTTGATTGTATCAATGTGTTTTTCTAAGTTATACATATTTGTTTTTATATGCGGATTACCTAGCTTAAAACCTGCATCCGTTATTATTTTTTTGTTTTCTTTGTAGTAATTTGATATATATTCTATTAAATCATGAAATGTCTTTTTATCTAAAGTTGTTACTTCACCACCATGAAGAGAAATATTAAATGGATAAATGTTTGCATTTTTTAATTTATTAATGGCATATTTTAATGTATCAATAGCTTGATATTCAGATTTTTCATCTACTGTATTATCATCTAAATAACAATATTTGCAGCCCATATTACATGCCATTGTAGGTACATATAATAAATGTATATATTTTATATTTTGTTCCATAATTACTCCTAATTATAACTTATTTTTTTGTTTTTATTTAAATTATTCCTTGTTTAATATTGATATTCATTGTATGAGTCAAAATAATATATACTTGTTGGACTTTCTTTAAAAGCTCTTTCATTTACCGAAGTATTTCTTGGTATTGTAATTGAATATAAACTTGTACATTGTCTAAATGCTGATGATCCAATTTCATTTAGTTGACTATTTTCAGTTAGTGTAACTGTACTTAGTGATGTATCACCATAGAATGCATGTCCACCTATTCTTGTAACTTTATCAGGTATTGTTATTTCTTTTAAAGATGTGCAATTTTCAAATGTATTACCTCTTATTTCAGAAATGTTTTCAGATAATTTAATCGTTTCTAATGAATTAGCATATTTAAATGATTCTCCTCCTAAATATGTTAAAGTGTCTGGTAAAGATATTGATATTATTGACTTACAATTATAAAATGCTCCACCACCAAGATATTCAAGATTATTAGGGATATTTACATCAACAAGATTATAGTCATTTTTAAATGCTTGTCCTCTAATTTCTTTTATAGTATCTGGTAATGTTACTGATTTTAAGAAAGGCATATTTGAAAAAGTATTTCCACGTAAACCAACAACATCTTCTCCATTATAAGATGAAGGTATTGTGGCGCTTGTCATATTAGTTAGACCAAAGGTATAAAATCTTACATTATATCCTGAAATTGTTTCTTCATACATTATATGTGGATTCATAAATATTATTAATGGAAGAGTAACCGCTATAATATTCAATATAATTCTTTTAGTTTTTTGATTATCGACAGTAAGTTGATTTTTTGTATTCATAATTATATTTGAGATTTTTTCATTGGGTCTAGCTTTAATTTCTTTAGCCAAGTATTTTATCATGTTATATTCTTTTGTTTTTTTATAAAAAATAATTAAAATGACAATTCCAACAATGTAGGTAAATGTTGAAAAATGAAAAAAAATCATTGATACAAAAACAAATAGTAAAGCAGAAAATATTATAGATAAAGTTTTTCTTCTATTTAAAACTTCATATGGTATTAATTCTTCCTTTAAATTTATATTAGCTTTATTTAATTCTCTTATAATAAATTCATCCAAAATAACATTTTCATTATAATAAAGAATAGGATCATAGTTTGCTACTGTTACATATTTCTTTGCAGGAATTGGAGTACCGCATGATCCACAAAACTTAGATCCTGTTTTGACAACAGCATTACATTTAGGACAATATTCAATGTTTCCAGTATAATTTTGAGTTACTCCAAATGCGTTACTTATCTTTGTTGATGAGCTGGCTTCCACTACCATTATAATAATTTTTACAATAATGTAACATATTGTACTGGGTAAAAGTAATGAAAAAAAGCTAGCATCTATCATGATTATTATAACTATTGATATCATTATAAAAATAAACACTATATCTGCAGTTATTTGATTTTTTGACTGTTTTCTCATATTTTAACATCCTTCTTTATAATTTTTTATTTTCTATTTAGAGTATACCATTTAACGACTGAAAAAGATATGCTTTTTATCTTTTCTCATAATATAAATAAAGTAAAACGTATAGCTTGTAGTTATCCTTTTTTAAATATTTGCGGCAAATGTTTTTATTTCATCATATGTAATACTTGGCAATAATTTATCCCATGAAATAAAATTATAAGGATATTTTTCTTTAAGATTTTTATAAGCGTTTGTTAAATGACTGCTTCCCGAGGTACAGAATATAACTATTTTTTTATTTGTAAAGTCATAAGATTCTATAAATGTATTGATAATTGTTGGAGCTATATACCACCAGATAGGAAATCCTAAGTAGATTGTATTATATTCTTCAATATTGTTTAATGTACTTTTTATAACTGGTCTTGAGGTTTTATCAGTCATTTCTTTTGAACTACGACTGTTATTGTCTTGCCAGTTTAAGTCTGCTGCTGTATAAGGTACTTCAGGCGCTATTTCATATAGTGTACCTTGTACTACGTTATTGATTTTTTCAGCTACTAATTTTGTATCTCCTGTACAAGAAAAGTATGCTACTAATGTTTTGTTCATATATTTTACCTTCTTTCATTTTTAATTCACAATAATTTTTAAATACTGACCTTTATACTTGCATTTAATATTGTCTGACAATGTTGTAATCTTTTTTAGATTAAAAAATTCATAACCAAGTCAATTATAACTTCTTTTTCTTTTGGGTTTGACTCCGCAATAAGTAATGTTAAAGCAGTCAAGGTATTATTATCAATAATTTGTTTATTATCCTTATATAATATATCATAATAGTTTAGAAAATAGATAAATAATGTTGCTGCTATTCTCTTATTACCATCTATGAAAACATGATTTTTTATAATCATATATAAGAAATTGGAGGCTTTTTCTTCTATACTTTTGTAAACGTCGTTATTATCAAATGTTTGATAAATATTTCCTATAATTGCTTCTAATCCTTTATTTCTTTCAATAGCAAAAATATCACTTTCTTCGTTAAATCTTAATTTATTAATTATTTTTAAACACTCTTCATATTTTATCTGTTTTTGACTATTATTTCCTTTTGGTTTTAATAGTGTTCTATGATCATAATCATCCAGAAGATCAAGTGTTTTTGAATAACTTCCTATTACTTTTAAAATTTTTTGGGCGTCATTATTTTCTAATTTGTCATCTATTCTGTTAGCAATATCTATTAATTTAACTGTCTTTTCTAAATATTCTAATCTTTTTTGGTTTACTGCATAGCCTTTAAGCATGTAATCTTTTAACACTTGATTAGCCCATTTTTTGAATATGACACCATTTTTACTTTTTACTCGATAGCCAATACTTATTATTACATCTAGATTATAAAAGTCTATTTTTCTAGTTTAAGTTTTATTTACTATAGCACCATGCGAAGTGGTATGTCCAAATTTTGCACATACCTCTTTTTCGTTCAAATCATTTTCTTTAAAAATATTATTAATATGTCTTTTTATTACTGTTCTATCTCTACCAAATAACGTCGCTAATTGATCTAAAGATCACCATACAGTTTCGTCTTTCATATTAACTTCTAGTTTTACATTTTGATTTTCAAATAAAATTATTTCATTTTTTCTTTCTAGTGATGGGGCTTCTAAATAAAATTTTTCCATATTTAATTTCTACCTTTCCTAATTTTATATAATTATTATACTGCATTATCACATAAAACGGACACATTTTAATATGATAAAGGATGAAATTTAATTTTCATCCGTATTTATTATGATTAAAGGCACTAAAATTTCATCATCTGTATATCCTGCATGTTGTGATTTTAATACTTCTGAGCCAATGTACAATAATGTTTTATTGGTTTTAGCAATAGCTAGGTAATCACCTAATATGTCTCTAAAAGCTTTATTTTCTTCACCAGTACCAAATAGTTTAGAATTTATAACATCTTCTTTAGTATACAAATCAAAGTCAGTTTTAAAATGCTTATTAAATATTTCTGAGAATTCTTCTTTTTTATTATCTTTTATAAAGAAATTGACAGCTCTAGGTTCTAATGATGTGTTTCTTTCTAGACATTCTACTATATCAGGATAATCTTTAAGCATTATATTTTCTACATTTTTATGTCCATGATCCGCAACAACGAATATTATTGTATCCTTTAATTTATGGCTTATCTCTTCTACCTTTTTGTTTATATTTTTTATTATTTCCTTTACTTCATCAGTATCACAGCCAAGTTCGTGCATAGTATGATCTGGTTCTGTATCATAGGCATAAATATATTTTTTTCCAGGTTCATTGCATAATGACTCTATTCTGTTGTACATATCATCAATATCGTTGTATGGATCCGGGCCAAAAGGAAATAGTATATATCCAGTGTCAGTTCCTTTTTCATTTATTTCTTCCATAATTGATTTTGTAATCATATGTTTTTTGTTGTACTCACGTGCTTCTGGTAACGGCTTATGTTCTGCATCTTCTTTTGCCGAATTCAAAAATGTCGTGATGATTTTATCTATATCTTTATAATACATGTCCCATCCAAGCATACCTGTTTCAACAGGGTTAAGTCCTGTCATCATAGATGTTGTTGCGGCTACTGTTGTTGCGGGAAAAACTGTTGTTATGGGTTTAAGTCTGTGTTTTATAAGAAAGCTATCTGGCTCTAAAACTCTATCTATAATATTTGAGCCAATACCATCACATAGTATAGTTACTACGTTTTTAGGTTTATTTTCAGTTAATATTTTATCAATATAATCAATGGTATTATGCTTGTATTCCAAATCAAAGTACTTTCTGATAGAACAAGCTAAATTTGTTAAACATTCATTATAATTATTTTTCACTATCATTATTATTTTCTCCTTTGTATTGATTATTATTGAACATACGTGCATTTTTTGTTCATGTATTATGTCATTTTTTTGTTATTTTCTTAGCTTTAACAATTAAAAATAATGGTCTGTCTAATTGATTTATGTATTTTGGATTTTTGTTTACTGCTTCTTCGCTAGCAACAGGCTCTTCAATTTCTTCAATAGTGAACCCATTTTGGACAAGCGTGTTAATTACTTCGGTGAAGGTTCTATGATATTTTATTACATCTGCATCAAACCAGTAATTTATTCTTATGCCTGGTCTGTTATAGTCTGAAAATAGACCAAAGTATTTGTTATCAATAACTGTATGACCTTTTTTAATATTCTCTGTATATTTTGTACATGTTGTAAATGGATGTTCCTGTGAAAATACTAAGTATCCATTGTCATTTAGTAGATTATGAATGTCTTTTACCAATTGAGTGTAATCTTTTAGATAATGGAATGCTAGCGATGACATTATTATATCAAACCTATCATCAATTTAACTTATGTCTTCCATTGCCATTACTTCATATTCTACGCCTTTTGGCTTGTTAGTTTTATTAGCTATTTCTATCATATGTTCAGAGATATCTACCCCAAGGACACTTTTTGCACCTAGTTCTTTGTAATATTTATCACTTTCTCCATATCCACAGCCTAAATCTAGTATTTTTTTGTCTTTAACATCTGGCATCATACTTCTAAATGCTGGAATTTCTATCAAGTCATTAGCATTTAAACCTTTTTGTCCTTCTCTTAGTTCATCATATTTTTTTGAAAATTTATCGTCATCATAAATATTTTGTCTCATAGTAAACTCCTTTGAAATATTATATCATGATTTTATTGTTCGTGTTTTTAATAACTTTATTATTTTTCAATTTGTAAATCTTATACTTAATTAGAAAAAGAAAAAAGCACCTTATTCGGCACTTTTAAAATAATAATTATAGAAATTATATTTGAAAACTCTATAAATACTACTTTTACAGTTTACTTTATATGTTTTTTTGATACTTCCATCAGTATTTCTTTCTGAAAATGTACATGCTTGAGCTGAATCAATTATAATACTTTCATTGTAATTTTGAACACTACTCATATATGCTGAAAATGGTACTTCAAATTTCTCTACAAGTTCAAATGTTTTTTTATTTTCATCAACTTTATACTTATAATAATATGATTCTCCTTCATCTTCAGGACTACTGTATTTAAGACCAATGCTTGACCAAGTAAAATCTGGCACAGTTGTACTTATACCAATATTGTTATTAAACATTGTTAAATAATATACACCAGATGTAGATGCAGGTATATAACTTACTGTATGTTGTCCTCCAGCTATTGTAAAGTCTCCTACTTTTGTATATAAATATTTCTTAGATTCATAATTTTCATAGAATTTTTCATCTCCAAGTATATATTCAACTTTTGGACTATCAAAAATATTACTTACTTTTATAACTGAGGAAGTTTCTCTAGAACTTAGTATCACTGTATCATTAGGTAAATAATTTATTGTATTAATATGCATCCAGTCTACGCCAACCGACTCTACTTCCTTGGCCACTTCATCTTTATTATAGTATGCACTTTCTCTAATATCTGGTAAGACTTCTTCTAGATAAAATGCATCTTCTACTTTACCTGAAGCAAGATTTAGTTTTATAATTGCATCTTCGCAAGACTCCTTAGTTGTATCACTAGCTAGGACCAATATATTGTTTTTATCTTCGTCAAATGTATAATCATGATGTAATTTATATTTACCTAAATTATATATTTTTGTTATTTGTCCTAAATTATTCATACTTGCTATTTTCTTTTCTGATACACTAAAATACATCTCATTGTCTTTAAAAAGTAGATTTACTGCTCTATAGCCAATAATTGGTATTTCTCCTCTAATAATGCCAGCATTGTCTACTAACCAGATATAATCATCATCACTTGAATCACCAAGAATAGCATATAGTCCATCTTCTAATTCATCACTATTATCTTCAGTAATTTCCACTTTATTATCAGTTGCTATTTTATAGTTTTTAAAATCTAATATATATTTTTTTGTAGTTTTTTCTCCAGTTTCATTTGTAAAGTTTAAATATAAAGTGTTTTTAGTTCCTAGGACAAAACCAAGCAGTTGATAACTTTGTATTTCTTCATTACATTCTACTAGATTTTTTTCAAAAGTTTCATATCCTTTAGCTTCTATTTTATATGATGTAAGAGTTATGTTGTCATCTTTAAAATATATATTTATTGAATTATTATTAGTACCATATGGATTATATATCATTAACGGGTTATCTGCAGTATAGTCGTTTTTTTCAAGTCCACTACTGATTTTTTTTGTGACATTTTGTTGATAAAGCATGTTGTATACTTCTATAGATTTATTTTTGTTAATTATGTATACATTATTATTAATGGTTGATTTGTCTATCTTTATATTTTTATCAATCCAGGATTCATTTTTTAATTTTTTACTTATTTTTTTTTGATTTATAGTTTCCGTAATCTTACATGAAAAGTACACTGATGATACAATTAAAATTATTAAAACTATTTTTATTATAATTTTTTTATTTTTCTTGTGTTTCATATTTTTCTCCTTTTTTTCTATTTTATCTTTAAAATATGGGAAAAATATGTAAAAAATGTAAAAAAATACAATAATCTGTTACATAATTATTAATTTAAATTTTTTATATAGAAAAAACACCTCTTTTTAGAAGTGCTTTATTTTTTTATTAACTATTTATTTACTACAATTCCTTTTGGAACTTGTTGTGTGATACAATGGATATTTCCACCGCCTAATAATATTTCACGTGCATAAACAGTTTCTATTTTACGATCTGGATATAATTCTTGTAATGTTTTAACTGCTAATTCATCATTAGGGTCATTAAATGTTGGCATAATTATTGCTCCATTACAAGTATAATAGTTAACGTAACTTGCTGCTAGTCTATCACCTTTTTGACGAGGTAAAGTTCCATCTACTGCATCTACCCCTAGGCTTTCCTCTTTAGTAATTAAAATTGGCTTTGGAACATACAATTTATGTATTTCTAGTTTACGACCTTTGGCATCTGTCTCTTTTGATAAATAGTCATAAGCTTCTTTGGAAATAGCATATTGAGGATCTTTTTTATTATCAGTCCATGCCAATACTACTACACCAGGTCGAACAAAGTTACAAATATTATCAACGTGACCATTGGTTTCATCTAGATAAATTCCTTTTGGAATCCATAGTACTTTTTTACAGTTTAAATATTCACAAAGAGTTTTTTCAATTTGTTTTTTTGTCATGCTACTGTTTCTACCAGCTGATAAAAGACATTCTTCAGTAACCATACATGTTCCTTCACCATCTACATGAATAGAGCCACCTTCTAAAATGAAATCATCTAATCTATATCTTGATACTCTTTCTATTTCACACATTTTAGATGCGATTTTATCATCTTGATCCCATGGGAAGTATAGTCCGTCTACTAAACCTCCCCATGCATTGAAACTCCAATCAATTCCGCGCATTGTACCTTTATCATTAACTACAAATGTAGCTCCACAGTCGCGAATCCATGAGTCATCATTACTCATTTCAACAACACGAATGTTATTTCCTGTTGCTAAATGAAGAACATTACTGTATTGATTTCTTGAAACTACTACAGTAACTGGCTCATATTTAGCAATTTTTTTAATAACCTCTAAAAAAACTTTTTGAGCAGGTTTTCCACCTAATCTCCAGTTATCAGGACGTTCTGGCCAAATAATATATGTTCCTCTATGAGGTTCAAATTCACCAGGCATTCTGAATCCATCTTTTTTAGGAGTTGATTCTAGTTTTCTCATACCCTTTTTCTCCTCGTATAATATATTTTGTAAGTTATTTTTTTGCTTACAATTATTATTCTTTC
>CAVAJX010000061.1:0-11917 GCA_963589235.1 bacterium
CAAACTTAATTCCGTTATTTTATTAAAACGGACTTTCAAATAAAAATTTGCAATTCAACAAAATCCAACAAAAAAATCTTGTTAATATAATAAATTTATACTATAATTGATTATAAAGATAGGGAGTAGCGTAGTATATGGGAAAACTAACAAATAAAGAAACACGCATAATTTCTATTGCTTTAGCTTCTTGGGGCTTGATACTAACGGGTTCAGGTTATGCTATGGATGTCATGACCAAACCAAAACCAGTCGTAAAAAATGACTTAGAAATAGTACATAAAAGAGTTGCAGAAGTAAAATCAAATGAAATTAAGCTAAAAGATATAGAATTAGAAATTAATAAAACTTTAAGTGTAGACGTTAAAGATTACCTAGAAAATGTAGATGAAATTGATGCTGAAATACTAAAAGAATTAAAGTTAGATACATCAATGATAAAAACTACAGAACCAGGAACTTATACATATACAGTAACTTATAAAAAGAAAAAATATAATGGAACAATAGTTATAAAAGAGAAAAAATTACCAGAAGTAGATTTAACTATTAATAATTTATCATTAACAATTGGCTCACCATTATCAACAGATAAACAAGTATACATCAAAGAAACACTAACAGATGAAATGAAAGAAAACATTATCATTGATCTAACCCAAGTTGATACTCAAAAAGCTGGTAAGAATAAATATACCGTTACATACAATGGTATATTATATACAGGTACTATTGAAGTATATGAGCCACAACAAAAAGTATTAACACCATCAAACGGTACTGAAGATAATGATAAAGAGCCAAAAAAAGAAGAAACAAAAGATCCAGAACAAACAGAAAAAAGTCAGTAAAAAATCATATCAAACAAGATATGATTTTTTTATTTAATCTAGTCCAACAATTTTATCATCAACTATATCAATTTTTTCATAATTTGGAACAATAGGTAAACCAGGCATCGTCATAATATTGCCTAACAAAACCGTAATAAACTCTGCACCATTGTATAAACAAATATCTCTTACAAAGACTTTAAAATCAGTCGGTGCACCAAGTTTTTTCGCATCATCTGAGAAAGAATATTGTGTCTTTGCTACACAAATTGGAAGATTAGACTTTCCTAAAGCATTAATTTCTTCAATTTTTTTCATAGCTTTATCACTATATTCAACTGAAGAAGCTCTATAAATATCTGTACAAACTTTTTCGATTTTTTCACATACAGATAAATCATCTTCATAAAGGAACTTAAATTTTTTCTTTAAAGAACAAGCCTCAATTACTTGTTCAGCTAAATCTATTGCGCCATTTCCACCAACAGTATATGCTGTACTTATAGAAAATTTTGCACCAAGTTTAATACAGTAATCTTTAACAAATTCAACTTCAGCATCAGTATCAGTTGTATATTTATTTAAGCATACCACAACTGGAGCACCATACTTTTTAAGGTTTTCCACATGTCTTTCTAAATTAGAAATACCAGACTTTAAAGCCTCTAAATTTTCTTTAGTAATATCATCTTTAGAAACACCACCATTATATTTTAATGCCTTAATAGTTGCAACTAAAACAATACAGTCTGGACTAATAAAAGCTTTACGGCATTTAATATCCAAAAACTTTTCAGCACCAAGATCAGCACCAAAACCAGCTTCAGTAATCATATAATCCCCAAGAGATAATCCTAATTTAGTAGCGACAACACTATTACATCCATGAGCAATATTTGCGAAAGGACCACCATGAATAATTGTAGGCGTATGTTCTAAAGTCTGAACAAGATTTGGTAAGAAAGCATCTTTTAATATAACAGTTAAAGCCCCTTCAATATTTAAATCCTTTGCGTATAATGCCTCATTTTTACTATTATAACCAATGATTATATTACCAAGTCTTCTCTTTAAATCATCTAATGAAGTTGCTAAACAAAATAAAGCCATTATTTCACTAGCAGCAGTTATTGAAAAACTATCGTTTCTATTTTCCAAAGTAATTTTTCTCAATGCTCTATCATTAACATCTAAACATCTTTTAAAAACAACTCTATCAATATCAAGTTTATTACCGTGATAAATATGATTATCTATAGCGGCACACAATAAATCATTCGCAGCAGTGATCGCATGAAAATCCCCTGTAAAATGTAAATTAATATCTTCCATTGGTACAACTTGACTATATCCACCACCAGTTGCTCCACCTTTAATACCAAAAACAGGCCCCATAGAAGGCTCCCTAAGAACAATAACCGGATTCTTTTTTAATTTATTTAAAGCATCACCTAATCCAATACTAACCGTAGTCTTACCCTCACCATATGGAGTTGGATTAATAGCGGTAACTAAAACTAACTTTGCTTTACTCTTATTAGAAGAATATTTAATCTTTGCTTTATCAGTTCCATAAAGTAATAAGTCTTTTTCTTTTAAACCCACTCTCTTCGCAACATCCACTATATTCTCCTTAACATTACCTTGTGCTATTTCTATATCTGTCATTAAATCACCTCATAATAATTATAACATGAGAAACATTAAAACTTGTTAATTAAAAGTGCAAACCTCTAACAAAATTTAAAAATCAGGAATCAAAAAGTAAAAAATTACTAATAAAATCAAGCAAAAAAGTTAAAAGTTCAATTTGTCATAATAAAAAAACTTTGATACTATCATACCCGTTAAGAAAAAAAGGAGGAATGATATGAAAAAATTAATATTTTTCTTAGCGGGAGCAGTATCTATAATATTACCATTCACAGTAAAGGCCGAAAGTGCCCAATTTTATGAAGGAGAGTATATCAATAATATCTGGATGAATCGTGTTGATAATGGAACAATTTACTATCAAAAAGCACGTACATATAAACAAAAAGGTACAGAAAAATATGCCTATTGTATAGAACCATTCACAACATTCAAAGAATCAAGTCAATATACAAGTACTATTCAGCCGAGTAACCTAACAAAGGAACAAAGAGAACGAATTGCACTCATTGTACACTTTGGCTACAACTACAAATCTCACACTGATATGAAATGGTACGCTATATCACAAATGATGATTTGGAAAACAGCTGCACCAAATAACGACTTTTATTTTACTGATTCACTAAATGGTAAAAGAATAAACATTTATCAAGATGAAATGAATTACATTGAAATACTAATGAAAGAATACAAAACAGAACCAAGTTTTTCTAATGCAACTTATAACATAGTAGCTGGTGAAGAACTATCTCTTTGGGATGCAAACGGTGTAATCAATAACTACACAACTAAAAACAAAAATGCAACTATAGAAAAGAATAAACTAATTCTTAAAAACTTACCCGTTGGCGAACATGAAATAATAGTTACTAGAAAAGAAGTAGCTCATAGAACACCATTAGTATTTTATCAAGCAGAAAACACTCAAAATTTAGTTACACTAGGTGATATTGAAGAAAAAAATGTCAAAATAAAAGTAAGTGTTAAAGAAACAGAAGTAAACATTAATAAATTAGATAAAGATACCAAAACAACCAAGAATAGCGGAGAAGCAGTATTATCAGGAGCTAAATATCAAATACTTGATAAAGATAGAAATGAACTTCAAATAATAGATATTGATGAAACAAATCACCAAGTAATAAAAAACTTACCTTATGGAAAATATTACATCAGAGAAGTAAAAGCCGGTGCAGGTTATACACTAGATAATAAAATATATGAGTTTGAAATAACTAAAGATAATCCAAGAATTACATTAAATCTATATAACGAAGTTATAAAAACCAAGTTGATTATAAATAAAAAGTACTTAATAGATGAAACGTTACACCCAGAAGAAAATATAGAATTTGGTATCTATGACAGAGATAAAAACTTAGTAACTAAAATTACAACCAATGAAAAAGGTATTGCTGAAATAACTTTGCCCTATGGAAATTACACTATTGTTCAATTAACTACAACAGAAGGCTATGACACCATAGAACCATTTGATATAATTGTTGAAAATGAAACAGATTTAACATATAACCTAGTAAATCATAAAATAAAAGTACCAAATACCAGTTCCAAAGAACTACCATTTATATTAAAACTAATTAATATTATTTTACTTGCATTTGCCTATGTATAAAAAAATATTAACACTCACCATTATAGTTTCATTATTCATATTAACACCAGAACAAATAAATGAGCCAAAAAGAATTATCAAAAAAATTGCACCAAAAATAGTCAATATAAATATAAACAAAGATGAACAAACCTCACAAAAAGAACAACCAATAGGTAAAGTACAAATACCTAAAATAAATCTAAATAAAAGCATATATAAAATAGGTAGTAAATTAAATAATGTAGAAGAAAACGTCACAATTTTAGAATCTAATCTACCAAGTATAATTGTTCTAGCAGCTCATTCTGGAACTGGACATAATGCTTTTTTTAAAGACTTAAACAAACTTGATATCAATGACACTATAAATTTAACATATACAAACAAAAACTATACATACAAAGTAATAAATATCTTTGAACAAGATAAGTCTGGCTACATAACTATAAGCGAAAAAGAATATGATCAATTATTTTTAACAACATGCAGCTACAACGAAAATAAACAATTAATTATTGAATGCAAAAAAATAAATAGTAATTGAAACTATTTATTTTTTGTTAATACTTCTAAAGCTTTTTGTAACTGTAAATCATTATCATCACTTGGATTAGCTGTATACTCTTCACCTTGTTCTACAACTATATCTGGAACTACACCTTTATCATTAATCCAAACACCTTTTGAAGTTAACCATTTTTCAGTTGTATACTTTAAACTAGAACCAGTAGATAACTCAAGAGATTTTTGTACTGTACCTTTTCCATAAGAAGTAGTACCTATAATAGTTGCTTTCTTATAATTTTCTTGGAAACAAGAAGCTAATATTTCTGAAGCTGACGCAGAGGACTCATTAATCAAAACAACAACATCATAGCTACGAGTCTTTCTAGAAGAAGCATAAACCTTTTGTACTTTACCCTTAGTCTCTATTTGATATAATACTGTCTTTTTATTAAAGAACAATGATAATATATCTTCAACTTGACTTAAATGACCACCAGGATTATTTCTAACATCTATAATTAAAGAATCTATTTTTTGTTTTTCTAATGAAGTCAAATTACTTTTAAATTGACTATAAGTATTAGAAGCAAAAGTCTCAATAGAAATATATCCTAAACTTTTATTATTACCTTCTATTATTTTACTACTAACAGAAGGAATATCAACAACATCTCTAGTAATTGTTACCTCTATATTTTTATCATCCCTAATAAAGACAAAGTTTGAAGAAGTATTAGCACTTCCTTTCATATAATTAGAAATCTCCTTTAAAGACATATATCTAACATCAGTACCATCAATAGATAAGAATATATCTCCCACTTTAACACCAGCTTTATCTGCTGGAGATCCTTCAAATATATCAGTAACTACATTACCAACGTTTTCATCATGTAAAACAGTAGTACCAATACCTACATAATTACCATCTATTTTTTGATTAAAACTCTCAGTTGCACTATCATCCATATAGTAAGAATAAGGATCATCTAAAGCCCCTATCATACCATTTATCGCAGCATTTAATAATTCTTTTTCTGAAACTTCATCATAATAATTATCTCTTATCTTTTGATATGTACTTAACAATTCACTCTCATAAGAAGAATTATCAACAGTAAAAGCTTTACTATAAGTTAAAATACATCCAACAATAACACCAAACAAAATAGAAATAATAACTAACATAATAACTTCAGGTATATTAAAAGAACTATATTCATCAGGCCATAACTTGTTTTTTATCTTTTTAAAGGCACTACTAATACGACTATTTTTCTTTTTCAACTTAGTAAATCTAATTTTTTTCATCATACCACCCTAAAATATATAATATCACAATAATTAAAAAAATAATATCAAATCAAGACAAAAGAAAAAGACTAAACAGTCTTTTTACATTTAAGATTCTAAATATTTAATAACCTCATCAGTACCTTCTATATATGTAGATATTTTATTATCAGAAAATTTAATAATTGTTGGCCCTGATATAGATAGTTCAGATGCTTTAGTAGCTTTTTTATTAGAAGTCTCTCCAACAAATCCTTTATTTAAACCATCACCCATATCAACAGTATAAAGATTAACTTCTTTAGAAGAAGATCGATATGTAGATATAGTGCTAGTTAAACTACTTAGATCATCATCTGTAGTATCATAATAAACTACTAAGTATTGATCATCATTAATAGAAAAACTACTACCAAGTAAAATCTCATCATTTTGAATTTCTACTTCACTAGTATCAGAAGAAGTATCAGCATTATTACTACTTGTATCAGAATCTTTATTAACTATCGCAACAGTCAAAAAGTAAAAACAAGCAAGTACTATTAATACAACAGAAGTAGTGATAATTACTTTTTTTATTTCAGGAGAGTTAAAATCACCTCCATCAAATTTAATTTTATTTTTATTTTTTCTTTTTTTCCTCATACAAATCACCATAAATATTATAACATGTAAAAAAAAAGAGGTAAACTCTTTTATTTCATAGTAGGCAAATAACTAATAGACTGGGCTACTTCAACTAATTCATCTTGATTTAAAACATCACTAACTATGTAATATTCAATTCCATTACTTGTCCAAGTTAATGAATTATTAGTCATAACTCCTAAAGTATCCATTAATTGATAAGGTTCACCATACGTAGGTATAATCGTAAACTCATCTTCTATAACAGCCGTCTCTTCCACTAATAAGAATGGTTTATCTCCATCAAAAGTCATAATTATTCTGTCGCCAACATCTTTTTTTATTTTTTCCTCACTAACAAGTTTAGTATTAGTTGGAACAACCAATGGATAAATAGTATCTTCTAATTCAGATGTCTTTTTTGTAGTTTCTTCATCAATAGAATAAGTACCCATAACTTCATTCAAATCAAAGTAATCTTTTTTAAATGTTGGTGAATAATCAATACTCTTAAAAGTCATACTCATACAAACAGCATGATTATCATCGTAAACCTTTACTTTTTTAATATCCCGTTTCTTATTTAACTCAATAACTTGTTCCACAAGTTTACTATTATTAGGATAATTAACAGTTGTAACCATTTTATAACCAGACTTATCTTCTTCAAACCCAATATCTTTAGTATTTTTAATATCATTTACTAATGACTTTAACAAATATATTTGTGAATTACTATATGGCCAGTCACTCTGGAATTTAAAACTTTTATTAAGAGCCGGAGTTAATACATATACACCATCAGTATTTTTTAAAATTATTTGCGTATGATCATTAGCCTTATTAGTTAACATAACTTTATAATTATTATCTTTTTTATAACTAACTTCTATGTCATAGTTATAAACTTCATCATTATTAACAATTTGTAATTCACCAGAAATTTTATAAGCTGACGCTTTATTTATTTTCTTCTCCAAGTCACTAATAACACTACTTTCAGTTTTTTTTCCACAGCCTGTAGTAACTAACAACATAGTAATTATTATTCCTACAAAAATCTTTTTCATAGTTCACCTCATAATTAAATTCTAATTAATTATATGGTAAATAAAAATGAATATTACAAAGAAAAAGTCAAAGTATAAACTCTGACTTTCTAACTATTCTTTAAAATTTTAATTTTTACCTTCTTAGTCTTAGGCTTATAAGTAAGTTTAAGATCTTCACCAGTAACAGTAACCTCAACTTCATGTTCACCAACTCCAAGATCTTTCAAATTAACAGAAGCTTTTATAGAACTTGAATCCAACGAATTAATAACATCCTCACTACCCTCAACTATAACAGTAATTTTACTATCTTCTTCAGACATGGCTTGAGCCTTATATCCATCAGCAACATTATCAGCACTAACTGAAATATTATCAAACTCTTTCGTAATAGAATTATCAACAGAAACATTAATTTTAATAGTCTTAGAACTAATATCTGTAATTCCAGTTGGCTTTTTTAATGTAACATTATATTCTTTATCACTTTTTAAATCTTTAACATCAATTTCTACTTCTAATTGTTCTAGTTTATTAACAGCATCTTCATCACCATAAACAGTAACACTAGAAACAGAAGAATCAATAGATTTAATTGCCTTACCAAATGCTAACTTTCCAGAAGGAACTATTTTTATTGGTACTTCTTTACTAGGAGAAGTAATAGTTATTTTAGCATCAACTGTCTTAGGTACAATTTCAACATCTACAATTTTACCATTAGTATCATAAGCAACTAAAGGTACATCTTTCAAAGTAATATCTCCAGTTTTTTGATCTTTCTGATTAGGTATATTAGTAGCATCAACTAAGGCTTTAACTGTTGCTACTTTCTCTAATTTGTATTTTGCACCTTTAACAATAACATCAGTTCTATCTAGTTCAACATTTTTAATATATAACTTACTATCTAAACTATCTTGATGTAATAAATCATAAGTTAAACCACGAGTTTCACTCTCTTTATTATAAATTGTAACTGTTACTTGTGAAGGATCTAATTTATAATCTAATGATTTTAATCTTTGAGAATACTTCAAAGTAACTTTATGATTACCAGGTTTTAATCCAGTTAAGTCAACTGATACACCTTTAGAAGGTGACTGTTTAGCTAAAAAGATATGTCTTTTTTGACCAACAAGAGTAATATCTACAGTCTTTGGTAAACCTTCAACTACATATAATTCCTCATTGTAAACAGCTGTAACTGGTTGATTATAAAGAATTTCTGCATATTGATCAATGATAACATTTGATTCTTTATCAATAATAACAAAAACTCCAAAAGCCAAAAGTAAACTAATAACAAGTAATGTTGACTTTTTACCCATTAATCTATCAATATTTTTTGCATTTCCCTTAAAGAAACCAGTAATCTTTAAAATAAATCTAGTAATAGGTGTAATTAATATTCTGTCGAAGAATGTTCCAATACGATGAAAGATTCTTCCTATTTTATTAAATATTTTCTTCATAAATCTCTTCCTCATCTATTTCATCGTCTTCATTAAATTCAATATCTTGTTTAGGTCTTAATTCATCAATTAATAACATTCTAGTATCATCAAGTGTTAAATTATATAACAATTCACCTTTTAAAGCCACTGAAATTCTACCAGTTTCTTCTGAAACAACAATACAAATAGCATCTGTTTCTTCAGCTAAACCAAGAGCAGCTCTATGTCTTGTACCAAGTCTCTTATTAATTTTTTGACTACTACTTGTAGGGAACACAGCACCAGCACATGTAATTCTATCACCTTGAATAATTACACCCCCATCATGTAATGGATTTCCCTCATAGAAAATAGCAATTAACAAATCACTAGTCAAATCAGCATATAACTTTTTAGCTCTATCAATATAGTTACCCAAACTAATATCTCTTTCAATAACAATTAAAGCACCAATGCGTTCTTTTCTTAAATAATCAACAGCATTAATAACTTCATAAACCATACGTTCTCTTTCATCAACAGTAAGAACTTTATGTCTACCTAAAAGCTGACTTCTACCAAGTTGTTCCAAAATAGTTCTAATTTCAGGTTGAAATATAACTATTAAAGCTATAGGTCCCCATTGAATTATATATTCAAGTAAAACACCAATGGTAGTAAATCCACAAAGATCACTAACAATTTTTAAAATTATTACAAAAGCAACACCCTTAAACAATAAAGAAAGTTTAACGTTGTTCCTTATATTTTTCAAAATTAAATAAAATACTAACCATACTAAAGAAATATCAGCAACTTTCCTTAATATAGATAAAATATCAGTCATAGTTATAGTCATTACATCGTCTCCTTTAAAACACTCTTCTAGTATACAATTTTTTTAATAAATAGTAAAGTTTTCAACCTTCCAAAGTAGAATCATCAGCTGTATTTGTATCCGATACATTATCTAAAATATCAGATGCTGTATTTTTAGCAATAGCACTCTTTTGTTCACTTGTTGCTCCAATGACATTTAATGTTGATGAAACCATAGCAACTTCCATTGGATTAATAAGTGTAGGTGTATTATCCTTCTTAGGTTCAACAATAACATCCTCAGTACTAGTATCACTTGCTAAAACAGCATCATCACTATTATAAATATCTTGTGCTGCCAAAACATTAGTAACACTAGCCATACTATCAATTGGTATATCAGTCGCAACATCACTTGAAGCAATGTTAACCTCTACTCTTTTATTACTTCCAGATGGATCAACAATAACAACTCTAGAAGCAGCTTCTTTTTTAGCCTTCTCTTTCTCAATAGTATTAATCTTTCTCAAAAGATAAACACATACAAGTATTAAAAAAAGGCACACTAAAGAAACAATAGTATATATATTTCCGCTTAAAGTATCTCTAAAAAACGCTAATATGCTTCTCAAATTGCCACCCACCTTATAATATATAATATCATTATAAACCTTTTTTATCAAGTTCAAGGTCAAAAAAAAAGACGGTTAATACGCCTTATTTAGTAGCTTCAATATGATTAAATAAAATACCAATATTGAATAAACCACAAATACCAACTAAAGTATAAATAATATTAGTAAATAAACTATCAACCCCGAAAATAGTTTCTACTAAATTAAAATCTAAAAGACCAATAAGTCCCCAATTTATAGAACCAATAATAGTAATAACTAATAATATTTTTTGTACTGTTTCCATATTATCCCTCCTATTTATATATTTAACAATTAAATGAAAAATATACAAAAAAAGTAGAATTTCTCTACTTTATTCTTCTAACTCCAATAATAACAGTACCAGAACCAGAAATCCATGAATTAACATCACTCATCACAACACCACGAGATGGATTAGCAGCATGTATCATCTTACCATTTCCTACATATAAAGCAGAATGTGTAGATGTACCATCACTATAACCAAAATTTAAAATATCGCCAGGTAAAACATTACTATATGAAACACCAACACCATCATAAAGTTGTGTACTAGAACTTCTACTAATAGAATATCCAAGTTGTCTATAAATATATTGTACAAAACCAGAACAGTCAAATGCATCAGGTCCAGTTCCACCATAAACATAAGCTTTACCAAGTAATGAGTATGCAATATCAACAGCTCTATAGCCAACACTACGTTCATTAACAACAATATTATAACTTAAACTACTTGAATTACCATTTTTATCAACAGCATCTACTATAACCTCATAAGTACCTGGAACATTATAATTATAATCACTATAAACAGTATAATAATCTACTAAATCCTCAGTAACATTTGAAGATTCCACAAATAAAATATCTCCATCTATATCATCATAAACTTCTGAAACATTATCAACAAGATC
Source organism: bacterium (assembly GCA_963589235.1). Classification (GTDB taxonomy): domain Bacteria; phylum Bacillota_I; class Bacilli_A; order RF39; family UBA660; genus CAG-877. The sequence continues at coordinate 11,418 of CAVAJX010000061.1, forward strand.
AATACTATCACCCTGATCAACAACAATAGTTTCTTCCTTAACTACTATTTTAGGAGCAACACTATCTTTAATTTCAACAGGAACTGGTATTTCCTTAGATATATTTCCTTTAGAAACAACAAGAATCAATTCCTGTTTTCCAACCTCATTAGTCTCTATATCCTTCTTAACAGAAATAATCTTTCCATCCACATTATTAATTAATTTATTCAAATCATAATTTGGACTACCATACTCTACAGTAGGTGTCTTAACAGTATCAATTCTAATACTATTATAAGTTTCCCTATATATAAGAGTATATATACAAAGTGCCATTACAAACAAAGTCGTAACAGCAACAAATAGTCGCTTCTTCGACTCAGAATCATTCCTCATAATAATTCCCCCTGAGGTTTGTTATTATAACACCATAAACAAACATTGTCAAAAATTACCAGTAATAATGTTAATCCTTTTTTAAAATGTTACCATATCATTAGTTAAAATGTTACCAATAA
>CAVAJX010000062.1:0-3693 GCA_963589235.1 bacterium
GTGGATAAATGTCCACTTCTTTTCTGTTCTTTATAAGGAGAAAATTCCTTATAAACAAGAAAACTCAAGAAAAAATCTTGAGTTTTTATTTGTCTTCATTTATAAAAGTTCTAATAATATAACTAGCTATTAATAATCCAGCCGAGCTAGGTACAAAAGAAGTTGAACCAGGTGTTCTATCTCCTGTCTTAATAGGTAACTCTCTTGATGATAAAACTAAAACTTTATCATTTATTTTTTTATCCTTAACATGTTTTCGAACAATTCTTGCCAAAGGATCATTAACAGTTTTTCTAACATCAACAATTTCTAACATACTAGGATCTAATTTATTACCAGTACCCATACTTGAAATGAATTTTCTTTTTGCCAAAATACATCTATCAATAAGTGCTAACTTCGTAGAAACCGTATCACAAGCATCAACTAAATAGTCAAATTCATAATCAAATAAAATATCTATATTAGAAACATCAATAAATTTATTAATTTTAATAACTTCACACTTTTCATTAATATCTTTTATTCGTCTTTCAAATACATCTACCTTAGACTGTCCTATAGTAGAACTTAAAGCAATTATTTGTCTATTGATATTAGTCTCATCAACTACATCTCCATCAACAATAATGATTTTGCCTATGCCAGAACGAACCAATGCTTCAACAACATAGCCTCCTACTCCGCCAACGCCAACAACCAAAACTGTCTTACTAGAAATATTTTCAAAAGAGTCTTCACTAATTAATTTTTTAAATCTATCAAACTTATGCACTTTTTCTACTCTCCCAAGAAGAAGTATCAGTCTTAACAAACTGTTTACTCTTTTGACTAGATGACTGAATTAAATCAAATGGTCTATCATAAACAAGTTTATTTACATATGACATTTTAGCGTAAATATCTCTATTTTCTAATGCCATATTATAATACTTATTAAGACTCTTAGTATCCTTAGAATGAAGTTTATCAAAAGACTCTAATACTTGTTGAAGAGTATCTTCCATGACAAAAGCTTGTCCTATAACAGTACAGTCAAACATTCTAATAAAGTCAAGTGTTCCAACTAAATCCAAAACACCATTCTCCCTAAATAACTCCGTCCAAGTATCCGGATTAGGATTACTTGAAACTATTCTTTTAACTATAGATACCTTCTCATCAGAAAACACTTCACCTAAGCCAACTTTATCTAAAGATAAATACTTGCCCTTTGTAACACCAGGAGTTTCCTTCTGCATATCTAATATAGTATCAACATACAAATTATCCATTGCTTCATTAACTTTTCTTGAAGGTAATGGTGCTTCATACACATCATAAGTATCTTCACCAGTACCAGACTTTGTAGTTACTACAACATCTCTTTTATATAAAATAGAATTTGCTCTAATAAAATCAATAATAGACTTATTGTCACTAGACTCACTAAATGAAGAGGCTAAAAAACTTCTACCATTAACAATAATATCACTAGGCATAGTATTATCCAACTTAACACCAGATCTAACTTTAGAAGCATCTTTAATAGATACACGAACATTAAGTATTCTATTTCTATTAACAATTGGTAACACTAACATCTTACTTCACCTCGCATGCCTTATTATATCACGTTTTAACAGTCATATCAAGAATTCTATACAAACCAAAAAAAGTCTATACAAACAAAAAAAAGTCAGAACAGAGCGTCCTAACAAACGATAAAACCTGTACTTTATTCCAGGTGGGTGTCCCTACACTATTTTTAGGATTCTTATATAAATATAAGCTTTCAACACCAATAGTAGATCAGAACTCCCGTATCGTTACTTTAGTCGGTTTTAAAAGTGCCGGTGTCGCATCCATCTGACAATTATATTATACCATATCTAAAAAATTTATTACAAGCCTTTTCACCTAAGTAGACACAAAAACATACATTACTATAGGTGAAATATATGTATTTTAATAATAAAGATGTGTCAATCTATTATGAAAAATATGGCGATAACAAAAAAACTATTTTGATACTACCCGGTTGGGGAAATACCAGAACAACATTTACAAATATCATCAATTTTTTTAAAGATAACTACACTATTTATATTATAGATTATCCAGGTTTTGGAAATAGTCCTATTCCTGAAAAAGAACTTACGATATATGATTATACAAATTTAGTTCGTGACTTTTTAGATGAAATGCAAATAAAAAATCCTATAATAATAGCCCATTCCTTTGGTGGAAGAATTGCTACTCTATTGACAGGATATTATAAAGAAAAAATTGATAAAATTATCATGATAGATGCTGCTTCCATAAAACCAAGAAAAAGCTTAAAAGCTCTTATAAAACAAACAACTTACAAAGTCCTAAAAAAATTAACCTATCTTTTACCAAAGTTAAAACAAGAATATTATCGTCAGAAATTACTCAAAATTTTCGGCTCTACAGACTATCAAAATCTTCCAAACAACATGCATAAGACATTTAAAAACATTGTTAATGAAAATCTTATATACTATCTAAAAAATATTGAAAGTGAAGCACTATTACTCTGGGGCAAACTAGATAAAGACACACCATTAAAAGACGGCTATAAAATGAATAACCTAATTAAAAATTCTGCTCTTATAATCTTTCCAAAAGGAAATCATTTTTCATACTTACAATATCCATATTTAACAAACAAAATAATTTTTGAATTTATAAAAGAGTGAAGCTAACAACTACTAAGCTTCACTCTCTTTTTCGCTTTTCTCTTTAATAACTATTCTTCCATGATAATGTACTTTTTTATTTAAATTATACTCATCACCCACAAAAACATGTAAGTCATAACTAAGTTCTTCATTAGGTTTTATTACACCTTCAATAACAGGTATATCCTTCTCTTCTAAATAAGAAGCCACCTCATCATTAACACTATATTTAACATATTTTCTATCAGTAAGTCTATTACTACATTCATCATATTTAATCATTTCTTCATCATCAGAAATAAATATTTGAAATGTCTTTTCAACTTCAGCTTTATTACGTATTTTTACTGTATATTTTCTTGTCTTTAATCCTTCCTTATCAGATAATGGTAAAGTATCAACCAAATTAATAGTATCACCTAAACCAGTACTATTCTTTCCAAATTCATAGTATAAACTGCCAGTTCTAAATACTGCATCAGACTTAGTTTTCTGTATCTTCGAAAAAACAAAGTAAGAACTAATTAGAAAGACAACTAAAATAACACTAACAGTAATAATTGTATACTTCCTTTCATTAGCTTTTATCTTTAAAATAACATGATCAATTTGATTAGAGGAATACTTTTTTATATCAGACTGTTTAAGTTTCTTTTTCTTCTTAACTTTTTTTTCTTTGTTCTGTTTCTTTTCATCTTTTTTGTTTTTGCTTTTGTTTGGCTCAAGTTTAGAACTAGAAACTTTTTCTTCCTTCATTTCTGTAGTTTTCATAATAATCACCATATTTTCTTTACAAAACAAGTATATCATAATTTAAATAAAAACAATATATATAGAAAATAAAAAGTTACGTATTTTACGCAACTTCTTTAATCTGAATATTTAATTCGTCTAATTGTTTTTCATCTACTGTATTTGGACATTCACTCATTAAGCATGATGCGCTTGCTGTTTTAGGGAAAGCAATAACATCACGAATGTTATCAGTACCAGTAAGTAACATTGTAAG
>CAVAJX010000063.1:0-15328 GCA_963589235.1 bacterium
ACATTTTAAAGATTTAGAAGAAGCAAAAGATGTAGCTGTTAAAATTATGAAGGGAGTGTAAACTCTCTTTTTTCTTGTCTTGTTTTGCGATATAATTAATATATAAAATTTGAAAGAGGTTAGACATAATGAATGAAATGATAATTAAAAGTATTGCTTCAGATTTAGGTATTTCTGATAAGCAGGTTGTAACTGTACTTGAATTACTTAGTGATGGTAATACTATTCCTTTTATTGCAAGATATAGAAAGGAAGCAACTGGGGCATTAGATGAAGAATCTATTAGAAAAATTAATGAAGTTTATGAGTATCAAGTTAATTTACTTAAAAGAAAAGAAGACGTTATACGTTTAATAGATGAAAAAGGTCTCCTTACTGAGGAATTAAAAAACTCTATTCTTAATTGTTCAAAGTTGGTAGAAGTTGAAGATTTATATAGACCATATAAAGAGAAGAAAAAGACTAAAGCAACAGAAGCTATTGCTTTAGGACTTGAACCTTTAGCTAAAATAATTATGAGTTTTCCTACTAATGGTAGTTTAGAAGATATTACAAAGAAATTTGTAAAAGATGATTTACCAATGGATAAATGTATTGAGGGAGCTAAATATATTATTGCGGAATGGATTAGTGATAATGCTAGTTATCGTAAATGGATACGTAGTTATTTTTATAAAAATGGTATTATTTGTTCTAGTAAGAAAAAAGGTGATGATATAGATCTTAATAAGACATATGAAATGTATTATTCTTACCAAGAACCTATTAAATGGATTAAAGCACATAGAATACTTGCTTTAAATAGGGGAGAAAATGAAAAAGTACTTAGTGTTAGTATTGATATAGATAAAGAGGGAATTCTTTCTTATTTAGAGAAGAAACTTATTAAAAATGATAAATCTTTTGTTGTTGATGTTGTAAAAGACGCTATAAATGATTCTTATAAGAGATTAATTGCTCCTTCTATTGAAAGAGAAATTAGAAGTGATTTAACTGAAGTAGGAGAAGAGGCGGCAATAGATAATTTTGGTAAGAATTTGGAAGCTTTACTTTTAACTCCACCAATGAAAGAAAGAGTTGTTTTAGCATTTGACCCTGGTTTTGTTAATGGATGTAAATTAGCTGTTGTTGATAAAAATGGAAAGTATTTAGATTCAACAGTTATTAAACCATTTTTAAATAATAATACAGAAGAAAGAGTTCGTTTATCTAAAGAAGTTGTTATACAACTTATAAAAAGATATAATGTATCAATTATTGCGATAGGTAATGGTACTGCTTCTCGTGAATCTGAAAAGTTTTGTGCTGATATGATTAAGGAATATAATTTAGACTGTAAATATGTAATTGTTTCAGAAGCTGGAGCTTCAATATATAGTGCTTCTCCTATTGCGATAGAGGAATTTCCTGATTTAGCAGTTGAAAAAAGAAGTGCGGTTAGTATTGGAAGAAGACTTCAAGATCCTTTGGCTGAACTTGTTAAAATTCCACCTGATGGTATAGGTGTTGGTTTGTATCAACATGATGTATCACAAAAGAAATTATCTAGTTCATTAGACTTTGTAGTTGAAAAGTGTGTTAATAGTGTAGGAGTTAATATTAATACAGCTTCACCTTCATTATTGAAGTATGTTTCTGGTATTACTAAGAAAGCAATAGAAAAGATTATAGAGTATCGTGAAAAAATAGGTAAGATTACTTCTAGAGAGGAAATAAAAAAGAAAAAACTATTATCTGATAAAGCTTATGAACAAGCAATTGGTTTCTTAAGAGTAGTAGATGGTGATAATATATTAGATTCAACTGCTATTCATCCTGAAAGTTATGATATTGCTTTAAAACTATTAGATGACTTGGGTTATTCTAAAGATATGATAGGTAAGAGTGAATTAATTAAAAAACTTGATACTATTAATTTAGATGAATATAAGGAAAAACTTAATACTGATATTTATACTTTAGAAGATGTTGTTGCGTCATTAAAAAAACCTAATTTAGATCCTAGAGATGAGATGCCACAACCTTTACTTAAAAGTGATGTTTTAGATATAAAGGATTTAAGTGTTGGTATGAAGTTACAAGGTACGGTTAGAAATGTTGTTGACTTTGGAGTTTTTATTGATATTGGTCTTCATAATGATGGGCTTGCTCATATTTCTAAATTAACTACTAAATATATTAAACATCCTAGTGAAGTTGTTAGTGTTGGAGATATAGTTGACTGTTATGTTGATGATATTTCTTTAGAAAAGGGAAAAGTTAGTTTGAGTTTATTACCTAGATAGATTTACAGTAATATTTATTATTTATAATGTTTTAGTATACTATTTTATCTTTTATGATATTATTGTTTTATAGAGGTGAAGTGTGATGAAGAGAGGTTTAGCTGGAGTATCATTAATTACAATGTCTGTTTTATATGGTATTTTAGCAATTATAATTATTCCAATATGTTATTATTTTGGAGTATCAATTTTATTTACAATATTAGTTTTGATTGCTGTTATAGTGTTACAATTTTTAATTTCTCCAGTTTTGACTGATATATCAATGAAATGGTTTTATAGAGCTAGATTTGATATGGAAATGCCTGCTTACTTAAAAGATTTTATTACAAAAGTATGTCAGGAACATAATATGAAATATCCTAGAATTGGATATATTAATGATGGAGCCCCTAATGCTTTTACATATGGTCATACTAAAAATGATGCTAGAATTGTTTTGACTAGAGGTACATTTGAGTTATTAAGTGAAGATGAAGTAAAAGCTGTAGTTGGTCATGAACTTGGTCATGCCGTTCATTATGATATGGCTCTTATGACAATTGCTCAATTAGTTCCTTTAATTTTATATGCTGTTTATGAGATGTTTGCGGAACATGTTGATACAAGTGATGATGATAATTCTAAGTTAGCGGCAATTGGATATGTTGCTTATATATTATATATAATTTGTCAGTATATAATTTTATGGTTATCTAGAGTTAGAGAATATTATGCAGATAGTTTTTCAGCTGAGGAGTTAAAGAATCCTAATTTACTTGCTTCGGCATTAGTAAAAATAGGTTATGGACTTAGTGCTAGTACTGGTAGGGATGGAAAGATTTCAGTTTCTTCAAAAAATACTTTAGGTATATTTGATTCTAGAACTTCAAAGACACTTATTGTTAGTAGTTATAATAATGGTGAAGTTTCAAAAGATAATATTAAGAACGCTATGAAATGGGAAATGTGGAATGTTTGGGCTAAATGGTATGAATTAAATTCTACACATCCATTAATATCTAAGCGTTTAAAAGCTCTTTCTGAGATGAGCAGTAAATATGGAATGGAACCTTATATTAAATTTGATTTACAAAAAACGGAATCTTATGTTGATGATTTCTTAGTAGAAATTTTAATTAAGTATTTACCATTAACTGTATTTATTGTTAGTATTTTATTTGCGTTATTCTTTGAAGGAAAAATAGGAGATTATGGTTTGGCTGCCTTTGGTGGTGTGTTATTCTTAACTGCTTTATCTTCATTTATTCCTTTAAGAAGAAAGTATCCTAATTCTAATTATAAGGAAACTACTGTTGCTGAATTATTAGGTGAAGTAAAGGTTTCTGGAGTAACAGCTATACCTTGTGTTTTATCTGGAAAGATTATTGGTAGAGGTAATCCTGGTTGTATATTTAATGAAGATTTTGTTATTAGAGATAAGACAGGAATTGTATTTTTAGATTATAATCAGCCTGTTCATATTATTAATAAAATTTTTGCTTTATTTAAGGCTGGTAATTATGTAGATAAGAATATTATTGTTAAAGGCTGGTATAGACGTAGTCCAGTACCATATGTTGAAATTAAATCAATGATTATTGATGGTAAGACTAAAAAGTGTCATACATATTTATTTAATAAGATTTTTACCTGGTTACTTGCTTTTGTTGGTTTAGCTATGATATTTTTTTGAATGTTTAATTAGTATGCTTGGGCATACTTTTTCTATGGCAATATTTTTTGTTGTATGATATAATTTTTTTAGGATTATATGATAGAGGTTTTGTATATGAGAAAGAATAATAAAGGTTTTACTTTAATTGAAGTTTTGGTTGCAATAACAATTATGGGTATTATAACTGTTATGGCTTTGCCTGGTATTCAACAATTACAAGCACAAAATAGAGAAAAAAAGTATGAAAAATATGCTGAATCATTGGTTTCATCAACTAAACTTTATGTTGATTCTAATGAAGAAGATATTTTTGGGTATTCAGTATCTGGTTGTGTTGTTATTAAGTATAAAGAACTTGAATCAAAGGCTTTAGTAAAAGATTATGAAACTAATGGTGTTAGTTGTGCAGGTGATACTTCTCTTGGCGAGACTTATGTTCGGGTTGAAAAAAAAGGAACTAAATATAGTTATAAACCATTTATTACTTGCACTAAAAATGGAAAGTTAGAGTATCAGACTAAAGAGACCGTAGATCAGTGTACATCTGGTTCATCAGGAGCAACTGGTTCTGGTACACTTAGTGCTAGTATTACCGCAACAGATGAAAGTACTTGGACTAGGCGTAAAACTGTAACAGTAAAAATTAGTACAACTTCATCTGGACTTATGTTAAGTAGAAATAATCGTTTAAATTATTGCATGGCTACTTATGATAGTTCGACTAATAAGTATAATTGTGTAGGTGATAAAGAAAGTTTGTCTCTTAGTCTATCATCAAATCAAAAGGAAATTGTTCTTACTGAAGAAATTGGTTCTAATTTGTCTGGTGAATATTATTTTGTTTTGTTTCCTGGTGAGGGACAAATTGCCGATTATGCTGGAAATGTTCTTTCAGAGGATGTTGTATCTAATAAATTAAAGTTTGATAATACAGCACCAAAGATTACAAGTATTTCTGAAACAAAATATTTTTTTGGTACTTTAACTGTTTTACAAATCAATTATTCTAATGAGCCTGCAGAGTCAGAAATTAGTGAAATAACTTATTCTTATGACAACTTTTCTAAAAATGAAAAAATGATTTGCCAAACGTTAGAAATATTAGGATTATCGAGATTAGCAAGTTCTCTTGGTTTTGATCTTTGCGATGTTACGAAAAATCCTTATGAAATGTCAAAAAAACAATTTGATTTTGATACATATGATATTGTTTATTTTAAAATAACCGATGCAGCTGGTAATTCTAGTGTAGCTATATATAATGCTAATACTGGTACTATTTCATATGAATAATATTTTTATTCCGTTTGATTAATCCGTCTTTTTCTAATTTGTTTAATTCACGCATTAAGTTGCTTCTATCGACTACAATGTATTCGGCAATGGCTTTGTATGAAGTTGTTACTTTGAATACATTGTCTTTATTCATTCTTTGTTTTAAGAAATATAGAATTTTATCTCTTACTGTTTTTTGAGATAATAATTCTATTTTTTCATTTTGTTTACGATTATCTTTTATTAATAAGTCAAATAAAGTAATTACTAAATTATTGTGAAAAGGACAATTTTTACTACAGTTTTTTAAAATATTATAATAATCTATAAAAATAACTTCGGTTTGATTATTACTTATGATATATATTTCATCTTCTGAATGTTGAAAAAATAAGTTAGAGAAAATATCATCTTCTTTTAATTCACGCATAATTGTAGTGTTTCCATTAATATCTGTTTTTATGATAGAAGCTTTTCCATAAGTTATAAATCCAATAAGATTCTTTCTTGAAAAGTTACTTATTATTAACTGTTTGTTTGTAAATACTTTACGAGTTACATTTACACACTTTGACAAATTTTTTTTAAAACTATTAATCTTTTCTTTTTCAATGGTTTCAAACATTTTAATACACTCCTTATGAGATAATTTTAACATTTTTTTATTTTTGTTGCAAATGCAACAGTTAATTTTTGCTATCTGGGTTATAGTTTAATACATAGAATAGGAGAAGTTATTATGCGTGATATTAAAATTATTAAGAAAAATGGAAATTTAGAAAAGTTTGATCCTGATAGAATAAGAAAGGCTGTTACTACTAGTGCTGAGAGAGTAATGGTTGATTTAACAGACGAAGCTGTTGATAAAATTATTGATATAGTTTGGAATATGATTAATACTCAAACTACTAATCCTACGGTTGATCAGGTTCATAGTTTTGTAGAATCAGCTTTAGATCAAGTTAATCCGTTAGTAGCGAGAAGTTATAGAGAATATCGAGATTATAAAAAAGAAGTAGTTCATATTTTGGATAAAGTGTATAAAAAGGCACAAGTAATTACTTATATTGGTGATAAAGAATGTGCTAATATGGATAGTGCTTTAGTTACTACACAGAGATGTTTAATATATAATAGTTTGAATAAGGAACTTTATAAAAAATTCTTTTTAACAGCTAATGAAATAGAGGCTTGTAAAGATGGATATATTTATATACATGATATGAGTGCAAGACGTGATACAATGAATTGTTGTTTATTTGATATGGCTAATGTATTAAAAGATGGATTTGAGATGAGTAATATTTGGTATACAGAACCTAAAACATTACAGACTGCGTTTAATGTCATGGGTGATGTTATTATTAATACTACGGCTATGCAATATGGTGGATTTACAGTACCAGAGGTTGATACTGTATTGAAGAAGTATGCTAGGCTTACTTATAAAAAATATTATGATGAGTATTTAAGTATTAAAGGAGACTCTTTTAAAGATGAAGCTGATAAATATGCTTGGAGTAAAGTAAAAAGAGAGTGTGAACAAGGATATCAAGGTATTGAATATAAACTTAATACAGTTAGTTCTAGTAGAGGAGATTATCCTTTTGTTACATTTACTTTTGGTATTGATACAGATGAATTTGCAAGACTTATAAGTAGAGTTATATTAGATGTGCATAGAGAAGGCCAAGGTAAGAAAGGGTTTAAAAAACCAACATTATTTCCTAAATTAGTATTTTTATATGATGAAAAATTACATGGTAAAGGAATGGAATTAAGAGATAATTTTTTAGCTGCGATAAAGTGTAGTCAAAAGACAATGTATCCAGATTATTTATCATTAACTGGTGAAGGCTATGTTTGTGATATGTATAAGAAATATGGAAGAGTTGTTAGTCCGATGGGCTGTAGAGCATTTTTATCACCTTGGTATGAAAAAGGTGGAATGGAACCGGCTGATAAAAATGATAAACCTGTTTATATAGGAAGATTTAATATAGGAGCTATATCATTACATTTACCTATGATTTTAGCCAAGGCTAGAGAAGAGCAAAGAGACTTTTATGAGGTTTTAGATTATTACTTAGAAATGATTAGAAAGATACATATTAGAACTTATCGTTACTTAGCTAAAAGAAAAGCTTCTACTAATCCTTTAGCTTATTGTCAAGCTGGTTTTTATGGAGGTAATTTAAAGCCAGATGAGGCGATTGAGCCCGTACTTAGATCTTCAACAGCATCTTTTGGAATAACTGCTTTAAATGAATTACAAGTTTTATATAATGGAAAAAGTATTGTTGAAGATGGAGAATTTGCAGTTGAAGTTTTAAAATATATAAATGAAAAAACTTTAGAATTTAAGAATGAAGATCATATTTTATACGCTATATATGGTACTCCTGCAGAGAATTTATGTGGATTACAAATAAAACAATTTAGAAAGAAATATGGTGTTATTGAAGGAGTAAGTTCTAGAGAATATGTTTCTAATAGTTTTCATTGTGGTGTATGGGAAGATATTACTGGTATAGAAAAACAAGATTTAGAAAATCGTTTTTGGGAACTATTTAAAGGTGGAAGAATTCAATATGTACGTTATAACTTGAGTTATAATAAAGAAGCTATGCTTACATATATAGAAAGAGCTATGAAATTAGGCTTTTATGAAGGTGTTAATTTGAGTTTGGCTTATTGTAACAACTGTGGACATGAAGAATTAGAAATGGATGTTTGTCCTAAATGTGGAAGTAGTGATCTTACTAAAATAGATAGAATGAATGGTTATTTATCATATTCTAGAGTACATGGAGATACAATGTTAAGTAACGCAAAAATGGTGGAGATATCTGAAAGGAAGTCAATGTAGTATGAGATATCATAATATTACAAAAGCAGATATGTTAAATGGTGAAGGACTTAGAGTTGTTTTATGGTTAGCTGGATGTTCTCATCACTGTCATGCTTGTCAGAATCCAATTACTTGGGATGCCAATGATGGACTTATTTTTGATGAAACTGCTAAAAAAGAGATATTTGATGAATTAGAAAAAGACTGGTGCTCTGGTATTACTTTTTCTGGGGGAGATCCATTATATTTAGATAATAGAGAAAATTTGAGTTCTTTAATGATGGAAATTAAAGAGAAATTTCCAGATAAAAACATTTGGTGTTATACTGGCTATACTTGGGAAGAATTGATGAAGCAAGTTAAAGATGATAAGAATTTAAAAAACATATTGGATAGTGTTGATGTTTTACTTGAAGGTAGATTTGTACTTGGACTTGCTTTAGAAAAACTTCATTACGTAGGAAGTAGTAATCAGAGAATAATTGATGTTAAAAAAAGTCTTGATAATAATAAAATTAATTTGTATATTGATAATAGTAATATTTTAAAAGGAGAAGTTTAATGAAAAGACGTGGATTTGAAATTGTTAAAGGATATGAAGATAAAGGGATAAATTTGCCAGTTAGAAAGACTGCTCATTCAGCTGGCTATGATGTTGAAGCAGCAGAGGATGTAGTTATTCCGATGTATAAACCTGGTATTAAGCCAACACTTATTCCAACTGGTTTAAAGGGTTATTGTATGGATGATGAGTGTTTCTTATTACTTAATAGAAGTTCTGGACCTAAAAAAGGATTTTTAATGGCCAATAGTGTAGGATTAATTGATTCTGATTATTATGGTAATCCAGATAATGATGGGCATTTTTACTTTGCTTATTTTAACTGTAGTGACCATGATATTGAGGTTAGAAAAGGTGATGTTATTGGACAGGTTGTTTTTACTAAATTTTTAACTGTAGATAACGATGAAGCTACTGGCACTAGAAACGGTGGTTTTGGTTCAACTGATACAAAAATTAGAAAAATGTAAAAAATGATTTTTTACATTTTTTGATTTTTTGCATTTTGTAAATCACTAGTTCCTTTATTTTACGAGGGATTAGTGTTTTTTAATTTGAGAAAAATTTATTTTTTAAGTATTTTGATTTTTCTAAATGTATAAAAATGTAAATTGTCGTAAATCGAACAAAAATATTTTTTTGGTGTTTTCTTTATATATCAACGTATTGAAAAAAATGGCAAAAAAAGTGTCGATTTTAGTATTGATTTTTGCGTCTTTAATTCTTAAAATGAATTTAGAAGTTACTTAATGGTGGAGGTTAAATTATGGTAGAAGTAAGCGACAAATTAGAACAATTAATGGTTATTAAGAGAAATGGAAAAAAAGTTCCATTTGATGAAACTAAAATAGCTTTAGCAATAAAAAAGGGTTTTGATAGTGTTTCAGTTGATAATGGAGAAGATGAAAAGCTTCGTAAATATGATTCTAAAGATATTCAAAAAGTATATCAAGCAGTTTTAAAGAAAATTGAAAAAGCTGCGAAAGAAACTGATAAATTTCAAATTGAACAAATTCAAGATTTTATTGAAGAAGAATTATCTTCAAAAGGATATGAAGATGTTTATAAATCATTTTCTGAATATCGTGAAAGAAGAGCTCAATCTCGTCAATCATTCTTTGATGATAAGAAGACTCATAAATTTTTAAAATCTTTAGAAAACTTGGGATTAAAATCAGCAAATGAAGAAGATGCTAAAAGAGAGAATGCTAATATTGATGGTAATAGTCCAATGGGTACTATGCTTCAATATGGATCTACTGTTTCAAGAGAATTTGCAAAAGCATATTTAATGAAACCAGAATATGCAAAAATGCATGATGAAGGTGAAATTCACATTCACGATATGGACTTTTTAGCAATGGGTACTACTACTTGTTGTCAAATAGATTTATCAAGATTATTTAAAAATGGATTTGATACAGGTCATGGATATGTAAGACCTCCACAAGACATTTCAACTTATAGTTCATTAGCTGCGATAGTTATTCAAGCTAATCAAAATGATCAACATGGTGGTCAATCAATACCAGCACTTGATTATTATTTAGCACCAGGTGTTTTAAAAACATTTAAGAAACAATTTAAACAAACTGTATATGACTTTTTAGATTTAGATGGGTTTATAGGTGTCATTAATATAGATAGAATTATTCGTGAAATTGATAAAATAGAAAGTGTTGAAGTCAATTTAGAAGAATTTTCTGATTATCAAAAAGGCTCTAACAGAGTAAAAGAAATATTTAAATTAGCAAGTGAGAAAGCTTTGCAAAAGACTGATAGAGCTACACAACAAGCAATGGAAGCTTTTGTACATAATTTAAATACAATGCATTCTAGAGCTGGAGCTCAAGTTCCATTTTCATCAGTAAACTTTGGTACAGATACCTCTCCAGAAGGAAGAATGGTTACTAAGAATTTACTTTTAGCAACAGATAGAGGATTAGGTAATGGTGAAACTCCAATATTCCCAGTTTCAATATTTAAAGTAAAAGAAGGAGTTAACTATAATAAAGAAGATCCTAACTATGATTTATTTAGATTAGCTTGTAAAGTATCTGCAAAAAGACTTTTCCCTAACTTTGCATTTGTTGATGCTCCATTTAACTTACAATTTTATAAACCTGGAGATATAAATACAGAAATTGCTTATATGGGATGTCGTACAAGAGTTTTAGCAGATGTTACTTCACCTGATAATCAAATAGTTACTGGAAGAGGAAATTTATCATTTACAACAATTAATTTACCAAGACTTGGTATTAAATATGGTATTGCTTTAAAAGAAAGAGATAAAGCTGATATGAAAGGGTTCTATGAAGAACTTGGAGAAATCATGGATAAGGTTCGTGATCAATTACTTGAGAGATTTGAAGTACAATGTAGTAAACATTCATATAATTTTCCTTTCTTATTAGGACAAGGTGTTTGGACTAATGGTGAAAAATTAAAACCTACTGATCGTTTAAGAAAAGTATGGAAACATGGTTCATTGTCAACTGGATTCATTGGTCTTGCAGAATGTTTAAAGGCTTTAACTGGTGAACATCATGGTGAAAGTAAAGCTAGTCAAAAACTTGGACTTGAAATAATTAAGTTTATGAGAAATAGATGCGATGAAAATTCTAAAAAATATAATTTGAATTTTACATGTTTAGCTACACCTGCTGAAGGTTTATCAGGAAGATTTACAGCTATTGATAGAGCAATTTATGGAAAAATTAAAGGTGTTACTGATAGAGAATATTATACTAATTCATTCCATGTACCTGTTTATTATAATATTAGTATTTCTGATAAGTTAAAAACTGAGGCTCCTTATCATGAACTTACTAATGGTGGACATATTTCATATATTGAATTAGATGGAGATGTTGCTAGTAACGTTGATGCTTTTGAAAAAGTTATTCGTATAATGAAAGAATCTGGTATTGGTTATGGTGCAGTTAACCATCCAGTAGATAGAGATCCGGTATGTGGATATGTTGGTGTAATCAATGATGTTTGTCCAGGTTGTGGAAGACATGAATTTGAAGGAATACCAGTAGAACAAATTACAGCACCTGAGTGTTGTGGAAGATAAAAATAAAAAATAAAAAGATAGGAGGAATATTTTATGGAAAAAATAGTTGGTGAAGGAGAAAAATTCGAAAGAATTAGAAGAGTTACTGGATATTTAGCAGGAGATGTTTCTAGATTTAATAACGGTAAAAGAGCAGAAGAGAGAGATCGTGTTAAACATTCTGGTGTTAAAGAATTATTAAAAGAGACAAAGTAAATGGAAATTAGATTAGCCGCAGATTTACAACCTGATTCTATTGTTGATGGAGAAGGAATAAGAACAGTTATATGGACTCAAGGGTGTCCTCATAACTGTAAAGGCTGTCATAACCCAGGGACACATGATTTTAATGCTGGTTGTTTAGTAGATGTTGATGAAGTAATTGAAGAGTTAAAAAATTTAGAAGGCCAAGACGGAATTACTTTATCTGGAGGAGATCCAATGTGTCAAAGTGAAGCTTGTTTAGAAATTTGTAAAGCCGCTAAAGAGTTAGGACTTAATGTTTGGTGTTATACTGGTTTTACTTATGAAAAAATTCTTAATAATCCAAAACAAAGGGCTTTACTTCAATATATAGATGTTTTAGTAGATGGTAAATTTGTGTTAGAAGAGAAGAGTTTTGATATATACTTTAGAGGTTCTAGAAATCAAAGAATAATTGATGTTAAAAAGAGTCTTGAAGAAGAAAAGGTAGTTTGGGTTTCAAAGTATATGGAAGAAAAAGATTACTCTTTAAATTATAAAAAGCCAGATTATATGTTTATTTAGGATATTAGTGGATGATATCCTTTTTTTATTGAATTGTATTTTGATTTTTGCTATAATAATTTATAAGATGATAATACTGTTATAGTTATGTATTTTGTATTTTTATATTTGAGTAGGAGGTGGTACTTTGAAAAAGAAACTTTTTAATTATATTATTGCTGTTGCTCTTTTTATTGGCGCTTCGTCATTTATAATTATGCTACTTAATGGCTCTTTTGCTGCTACCTTGGATGATGGAGCTAGAATTGCTCCTAATAGTGACTTAACTTATTATATTGATGTTATTTATGATGGAACTGATGCTAAGGCTGTTACTTCTAGTGATACAGCTACAGCTGATGTCCATAGTGATTACATATATGTTGAAGATAAAATTCCAGATGGTTTAATTTTTAAAGAGTTTGTTTCAACTGAAGATGGAACAATTGGTGCTGTTAAACGAAGTGATGGTACTAGTTGTCCCGGGTCAGTTGTAGGCGATTCCGCTGGTCTTGTTTATGATGAGGCTACTAGAACTGTTTCTTTTAAAGTAAAAAATTTACAAGCAGGCTGTAAATTAACTGTTGGTATAGTTACGACAACGCCTACTTTAACTGGTAGTAGAATGGACTTTTATAATACGGCTTTTGCGAGAGAAAATGATTTTTCTACTAAATCTAATACTGTTCATGCTTTCATGGGTGATGAGGAAGCAACTTTGTATTCTGTAACTTATAAGTATACAGGAACTGTTCCTGATGATGTTCCTGATGCTCCAGCAGTTAGTAGTTATAATGAAGGAGCAACAGTAGGAGTTGAAGCTGAACCTAATGTTTCAAATTATACATTCTCTGGTTGGAGTAGTACTGATGTTACGGTTACTAATGGATCATTTACAATGCCAGCTAAGAATGTTACATTTACAGGAAGTTTTACAGAAAAAACTACTTATAATGTTGTTTATTCAGTTACAGGTGATGCTCCAGATGGCTTTGTTGTTCCCAGTACTAAGAGTTATAGTTATGGAAGTGATGTTAAACTTGATTCTTTAAAAGTTGGAGATGTTGTTTCTGGATATAAATTCCTAGGTTGGACAGTTCCTAGTACTGTTACTGTTAATGATGAAGGAATTTTTCAAATGCCAAATACTAATATTACTATTACAGGTTCTTTTGAAAAAATTAAATACACTGTTTCTTATCAATTTCAAGGATCAGTAATTCCTGATAATGCTAGTAGTTTATTACCGGCTACAGTTTCATATGCGCCGGGTGAGACAGTTACCGTTGCTGATGATCCTGTAACTACAGGATATAAATTCTTGGGCTGGTATAAGACGAAAACATTTGAAATGCCAGAGGAAGATGTTGTAATCACAGGTGAATGGATGCTATTTTCTGGATATTTTTCTCCAAGTATTTCTATTAATATTGCTAATAAGAAAGATGTTTATGTAGAAAGTGATACTGTTAATTTTAACATTGTAGTTACCAATAATGAATCTTATGCTATTAACGATGTAATGTTACAGGAAGAATTAGACGGAGCAACATTTGTAAGTAATGGTACTAGTTATACAGTTATGAATGATAGTTTTGTTAAAATTAGTACTTTAGCAGCTAACTCTAGTGTAACTGTTTTAGCTAAATTTACTGCACCAGGTGATATTGTTAATGATTATGTAAACGTTGTTGAACTAACCGGAGCTTTAACAAGTACAGGATATTATTTAGATACTTCTAAAGATTATAAAGTATCAGTTAATTTTAAAGTAGCGAATATTACATTAAATTTAAATTTAAAAAATGAATCTGGTGATTCTTTAACTAATTCCCAATTTACATTATATAAAGATGCTAATTTAAGTACGGAATTCGGTAAAGGAATGAACTTTACTGGATTAGTTCCAGGTAATACATATTATTTAAAACAAACAAGAGTTGATACTGGATATCAAATACTTTCTAATACTTATACTGTTGTTGTGGGTGATGATGGTAGTATTACATTTGATGGTACAAATAGACCTAATACTACAGGTACGGTTGATGTTTATTTAGTTAACAAAAAAATTAATATGTTACCTAATACAGGAGGTTCTGGTGTTGTTCCATATATGGTTACTGGTATTTTATTGATATTAATTTCATCTGTAGGATATATTTTCTATATAAGAAAGAAAGGAAGGCTAATGTTATGAAAAAAATAAAATTAATTTTAGTCATTGTAGTTTCATTCTTTATTTCAATTTGTAATTGTTTTGCAGAAGGAATTGAAGTAGATAAAGTATGTAGTATGTCTGGAGTATTTAATTATGGTGATGTTAATATTTCTGATACTAAGATTTATTTGTATCGTATTGCTGATATAAGTAATATTGCTAAATATACTTATGTATCTGATTTCTCTTCATTTGATATTGATATTAATGGTTTAGCTAATACAGAATGGAATAATTATGCTAAAGAGTTAAGTAAGTATATCGATAATAAAAATATTAAATATATAGATGAAGCTGTTACTGATAGTGCTGGTAAATTTACTTTTAGTAATATGAAGACAGGTTTATATTTATTAAAAGCTGATTCTAAAAAGACTAAAGATTATGAGTATTCATCTGGACCAGTTTTGTTGAGTGTACCTAATTATAATGAAGTTGATGAAGTATTTATGTATGACTTAAGTGTTGTAATGAAGACTGAGGCTAAATCATTAAATGTTAATCCTGGTAATACTACAAATGTTCCAAATACTTTTGATCCATTGTATATATATGTTTCCTTATTTGTTGTTTCTTTAGTTATATGTATAGTTTGTTATATATGTATAAAGAAGAAAGACATCTGGTAATATGTCAAGATAAAAATTATGGAAGTTTTTAAATAATTTC
>CAVAJX010000064.1:0-15209 GCA_963589235.1 bacterium
ATTTTCCCTAATTATTTAATTTTATTTATGTAACATTTTCCCTAATTTTTCACAGATTTTAATAAAAATAGAAATAAGGGCTATTTAAAATTTTTCTTTTATGATATAATTTTTTTATAATAAGGAGACTAGGAAATTGGATGGAACACAAAGAAAAAAGCTCCTGGAAATAAAAAAAGAAAGAAAAGAGGAACAAAATATGCCAAAGAAAAAAACAAAAGTAGATAATTATGATGACAGTTGGATGTATATCTTACTATTAACAACACTTACAATACTAACTTATTCTCTAGCAACATATACATTTAAATTAACAGATATAAGACTAACTTATTCCATATTTTTATTACCAATATTATATTTAATTTCAAATTATATAACTAAAAAATATGGCTACGGAAAAACAGTCTTAGCCATTTCAATATCAAGTATATCTATTGTTGTATTTACTTTAATTATGAACTTTGCGCTAGGTAAGCCAACCGATATAAATACCTTTGCTGGCCACTTCTGTGCATTAGTAGTATCACATTTAATTAACTTACTAATATATCAATTCTTAATAAGCAATACTAAAGCTCCAGCAGTACTAATATTCTTAACATACCTTTTTGCTTTAGTCGTATTCTACTTATTCTATACTTTAATACATCTAAACATGGTTGCTTTAGATAATTACTGGAAAGGATACTTTGTAACTATTGGTATACAGTCATTGGTATGCTTAGTCTTAACAATTATAGACAAAAAAATAAACGTTGGAAGAGAATAATTTCCAACGTTTTTACTTATTTAATTATAATATTGATATAAGTGTTAATATTGAATTATGTAACATATGAGCAAATACTGAAGTAAATACAGTATTTGTTTTATTATACATTAAAGCAAATACAAATCCAAGACAACCATATGGTATTATAAATAAATATCCAACTGCGCTACTAGCATTAACAACATGCATTCCACCAAAGACTAAAGCAGAAGCTATCGCAAATACCCATTTGTTTTGGAAAACATCTCTAAAACATTTTCTAAAAACAATTTCTTCAATAAATGGAGCAAGTATACCAGCATCAATTAACATAGCCCAAGGTAATGCATTTATCATACTTTGAACAGCTTGTTCATTCTCAGCCTGACCAGCATTAAGGAAAGAACTAATAATTATATTACTAATCATCATAACCGCTAAACCTGTCATCCAATATCTAACCATGATATCCGTATTCCAAGCAGCCTTATCTTTAAATATTTTCCATTCTGCTTTTAATTCTTTTCTATATATAAACCAAAGTATCATAACTAAAATAATATTTGAAAAACAACTCAGTAATACATTTAAAGAACTTGAAATATTGTGTGGATCCAATTTAAATAAATAAATAGGTATTAATTGTAAATAAGCACTATAATAAAATAATAGGAAAATTAAAACTCCTTTTAATAAATATTTAAATATCTTTTTTTTATCTTTCACTAAATATCACCATTATTAACATACCATAAAATCTAAAAAAATAAAAGAAACTACCAAGAAAAGTGTTATCATTTATGTAAAATAATTTATTAATAAAGCCAAAAAACACTTGAAAAAGCATATCTTTAATAGTATAATACAATTACTTACCAATTCCCAGTTTGAAGAATTTCCGACTTCTTACTTGGTCTTGGCTAATATAATATGAAAGGAAGTGTTAATATGGCATTAACAAAAGAAGAAAAAGCAAAGATTGTTAAAGATTTTGCAAAGAATGAGAAAGATACAGGTTCTGCAGAAGTACAAATCGCAATTTTAACTAAAGAAATTAACGATTTAACAGAACATTTAAAAGTACATACTCATGATTATCATTCACGTAGAGGTCTATTAAAGAAAGTTGGTCAACGTAGAAATATGTTACAATACTTAGCTAAGAAAGATATTCAAAGTTATCGTGAAGTAATTAAAAAATTAGGATTAAGAAAGTAGACACTTATTTTTAGTGTCTTTTTTTTAGAAAGTTTTGAGGTGTTTTAATGAAGAAAAAAGTATTTGAATTAGATTTTCATGGCCGTAAAATTATAGTTGAGCATGGAGAATTAGCTAAACAAGCAGATGGAGCAGTATTAGTTAGATACAATGATACTGTAGTTTTAACTGCTGCTGTAGTAAGTAAATCTGTAAACTTATTATCAGATTTTTTCCCATTAACTGTAAATTATCAAGAAAAACTATATTCAGTAGGTAAGATTCCAGGAGGATTTATAAAAAGAGAAGGTCGTCCTTCTGAAGCAGCAACTCTAGCCGCTAGAATGATTGATAGACCAATGAGACCATTATTCCCAGAAGGATTTAAAAATGAAGTACAAGTTATTTCAACAGTTTTATCAGTAGACCAAGACTGTTCACCAGAGTTAACTGCGATGTTAGCTTCTTCCCTTGCTGTTAGTATTTCAAAGATTCCATTTAATGGACCAATTGCTGGAGTAAAAGTAGGGCGTGTAGATGGTAAATTTGTAATCAACCCAACTCCAGAACAATTAGAAAGATCAGAATTAGATCTAACAGTAGCTGGAACAAAAGACGCTATCAACATGGTAGAATCAAGTGCTAAACAAGTACCTGAAGATATTATGCTAGAAGCTTTAATGTTTGGACATAAAGCCGTTAAAGAACTAATAAAATTCGAAGAGAAAATCATTAAAGAAATTGGTGAAGAGAAGATGGAATATGAAACTCTAACACCAGATGAAGAAATGATTGAAAGAGTTAAGTCTCTCGCAACTAAAAAAATGGATAAGGCTTTACGTATAAAAGATAAACTTAAAAAATATGCCGCAATAGATGAAGTTAAAGAAGAAGTAATAGATATCTATACAAAAGAAAATGAAGATATTTTAAAAGAACAAGAGTTAAAAGAATTACTTGCTAAAGTAAACATCGTTTTATCAGATATTGAATATCAATTATTCAGAAGTATTGTTGTAAAAGAGAAAAAACGTGCTGATGGACGTAAAATGGATGAGATAAGACCATTATCAACAGGTATTGATTTATTACCAAGAACTCATGGTTCAGCTTTATTTACAAGAGGTGAAACACAAGCCCTTTCAATAACTACACTAGGTGCTTTAGGAGAACATCAAATAATTGATGGTCTAGGTCTAGAAGATCAAAAGAGATTTATGTTACACTACAACTTCCCACAATTCTCAGTAGGAGAAACAGGACGTTATGGTGCACCAGGTAGAAGAGAAATTGGACATGGTGCTTTAGGTGAAAAAGCTTTAGCGCAAGTAATTCCATCTGAAGATGAGTTCCCATATACAATTCGTGTCGTATCAGAAATATTAGAATCAAACGGTTCGTCATCCCAAGCATCAATTTGTGCCGGATGTATGTCATTAATGGCTGCTGGTGTTCCAATAAAAGCTCCTGTAGCTGGAATTGCCATGGGACTAATTACTCATGAAGATGATTATACAATACTAACAGATATTCAAGGTATGGAAGATCATTTAGGAGACATGGACTTTAAAGTTGCTGGAACTAAAGATGGTATTACAGCTTTACAAATGGATATAAAAATAAAAGGTATTACTGAAGAAATCTTAAAAGAAGCCTTAGCTCAAGCTAAAAAAGCTCGTCTAGAAATCTTAAAAGTAATTGCTAAACAAATAAAAGAACCTAGAAAAGAAGTTTCAAAATATGCACCAAAGATGGAAACATTTATGATTAATCCAGCTAAGATAAAAGATGTTATCGGTCATGGTGGAGAAACAATAACAAAAATAATTTGTGAAGCATCAAATGTTACAGAAGTAACAAACGTAAATGCTGTTAAAGTAGACTTAGAAGATGATGGTCGTGTAGTAATTTATCATACAGACCGTGATATCATCAATAAAACAAAAGAAATGATAGAGTCAATTGTTCGTGAAGTAGAAGTTGGAAAAATCTATGAAGCAAAAGTCGTAAAAATAGAAGACTTTGGTTGCTTTGTTCAACTATGGTCAGGATGTGAAGGACTAGTTCATGTATCACAACTTGCCGACACAAGAGTAGATAAAGTTGAAGATGTTGTTAAACTAGGCGATGAAATAATTGTCAAAGCCCTAGGACCAGATAAAAAGGGTCGTCAAAACTTCTCAAGAAAAGATGCTCTACCAAAAAAGGACACAAAGAAAAAGAAAACTGATAAATAAGACTAAAAAAGTTCAATTTGAACTTTTTTTTCATATACTAGACTAGGTGATTATATGAATAAGAAAAAGTTTATTCAAGTAATAAGTGTTACACTTTTAATGTTATTTAGTTTCTTTTATACAAATAAATCAATAGAATTAATCCGTGAAAACGATCCTATAATGAAACAAATAAAAGAAACAAATACAAAATATAAAGTAGATCCAGTAAATGCTACCATAATAGGAAACAAAATAATACCAGGAAAGTCGGGCAAAGAAATCGACTATCAAAAAACGTATACTAAAATGAAAAAATACGGTGCTTACAACGAAGTCTTAACTGTCTTAAAAGAAATAGAACCAGCTGTTTCTGTCGATGATTATTATGACAAATACATCGTTCAAGGAAATGCTGAAAGTAAAAACGTTTCTCTAGTTTTTAAAACCGATACAACGTCAAACTTATTATCAATTTTAAATATATTAAATCAGAAAAATATTCCTGCAACTTTTTTCGTTGACGGACTACTTTTAGAAAATAATACCTCACTTTTTGAAACCATGACTCAAAATAATCATGAATTAGAAATTTTAAGTTACGATAATAAGTATGACGAAATTTATTTTGATAGTGCCCTAAATTATCTATCTTCCATTACCAAAAGAGAAGGTAAGTATTGTTATGCTGAATATGATCAAAAAGAAGTAATTGAACTGTGTTCAAAATTAAAACTACATACCATAATACCAACTATAAAAACAACAACTATGCCATACAAAGAAATAAAAGATAAACTTTATAATTCTGCTATCATATCTCTACCTTTATCAAATATAATAGAAGAACAACTTCCTGCCATAATAGACTATATAAAGCAAAAAGGATATACATTTTTAAGCCTAGAAGCATTGCTAAGTGAAAATGATGAAAAATAAATATTAATACTAAAGTATCTTTAAAAGGAAAAAATCTTCCTTTTTTCTTTGTATATAAAGAAATTCTTGTCTAACAAATTGATTTATAGTATACTTATTAGTAGGGTGAAAGTGTATGTACTTAAAAGAAATAATCACTACTGGATTTAAATCCTTTGCTGATAAATTGGATATAAAACTAGATGATAAAATAACTTGTATTGTTGGACCAAATGGCTCAGGAAAGAGTAATGTTGTAGATGCTGTTCGTTGGGTATTAGGTGAACAATCAGTAAAATCTCTTCGTGGCGAAGGTTCTATGAGCGACGTAATATTTTCTGGTAGTAAAAGTCGTAATCCATTAAATGTAGCTAGTGTTGAATTAATATTTGATAATAATGATCATTTTTTAAATATACCATACACTGAAATATCAATAAAAAGAAAAGTGTACCGTACAGGAGAAAATGAATATTACCTTAATGGCGAAAAATGTCGTTTAAAGGACATAACTAATTTATTATTAGATACCGGACTAGGTAAAGAGTCATTTAATATTATCTCCCAAGGTGAAGTTGATAAAATTCTTAGTAATTCACCAAGCGACAGGAGAGTTATCTTTGAAGAAGCGGCCGGAGTCTTAAAATACAAAAAAAGAAAAGAAGAGGCCCTAAGAAAACTAGATAGAACTCACAATAACCTAGACCGCGTTAATGATATAATTTCCGAATTAGCAGTTCAAGTAGAGCCATTGAAAGAACAAAGTGAAAAGGCCAAAGAATATCTAGAAAATAAAAAAGGACTAGATAACTATGAAGTAGCTTTACTAGCTTATGATATTGCTTCATGTAACCAAAAATTGCAACAGTCCAAAGAAGAAAAAGAAAAAGTAGACAAAGAAATAATTACTCTTTCAAGTGAAAACTCTAAAACAGATGTTTCTACTTTAGAAGACAGTAATAAACTTGAAAAACTAGAAAAAGAAAAGGCTAGTCTAAATAGTGAATTATTAACAGTAACTCAAGAAGTTGAAAAAATAAATGGTGAGAAAAATCTTTTAAAAGAACGTAGTAAAACAACAAAAGAAGAAGACGAAATAAAAGAAGAAATAAGAAGCGTTCTAGAGAAAAAAAGTGAACTACAAGGAAACATAAATTTAATTACTGAAGAAATTAAAAATATAACAGAAGAAGCTAGACTTCAAGAACAAAAAGCAACTTCTCTAAACAAAGAAATAGATACTATGAAGTCTAAAAGAAATTTATTAAACTCTGAGTATTCTCAAAATGATCGAAACTTAATTACCCTTGGCCATCAAATTGCTTCATTAAAAAATGAAATAGAAGAGTCAACTGATTTACCAAGTAGTGTTAGAACCATTTTAAAATCAACAAGTTTAACTGGCATTCATAACACTATCGGTAACATTATAAATATAGAAGATGAATATGTAAAAGCCTTAAATGTAGCCTCAGCTGCTAATAAAAACTTCATAATCACAACAGATGAAGAAAGTGCTAAAGCCGCAATTAACTACTTAAAAGATAATCATTTAGGCCGAGCAACATTCTTTCCTATGAACGTTATAAAAGAACGAAATGTTGACGAAGCAACTCTTAGTCTAATTAAATCATCACCTGATTTTATAGCGATCCTAAGTGATCTAATAACTTATAATAAAAAGTATGAAAATATTATCAAAAATCAATTTGGAAACATTATAATTTCTAAAGATATAGATTCAGCCAATAGACTAAGTAGAATAATTAAAAATCGTTACAAAATTATCACTTTAGAAGGAGACGTTATTAATATCGGTGGTTCTATGACCGGTGGTTCTCTAAATAAAACAAGAAGTTCAATTATTATAAAACAAGAGTTAAAATACAAAGAAGAAAAAGAACAAATTATAAAAAATGAACTAGAAAAAATTAAAACAGAATTAGAAAAACTAAACACTATAATTTCTGAACTAGAAGAAAAAAATTATCAAATAACTAAAGAAAAAGTATCATTAGCGGAAATTTATAATAATAAAAATAATGAATTATCTAAACAAAAAGAAGCCCTAGTAAACGTTGAAAAAGACTGGGAAAGTTTAGAAGCAATTAGTAGTAACAACGTATCTTCTAAAGAACAAGAATTAATTAAACTATTCCATGAAATGAATTCTAAAAAAGAACAATTATTACTAAGTATCAAATCAAAGACAAAAGAAATAGAAGAATTAAAGGCAAAAATAGAAGAAAATCAAGCTACTTATAAATTAAAAAATTCTACTTTAAGAAATCTAGAAAAAACATCAAGAGAATTAGAAATTACAATTAATAGATTAGACGTTAAAATAGATAATATGTTAAATATTCTATCTGAAGATTATGAACTTACTTTTGAAAAAGCTCAAAGTAATTATAAACTTGATATAGAACCAGAAGAGGCAAGAATAAAAGTAAATACTTATCGAGCTAATATCAAAAGAATAGGCATGGTCAATATATCCGCAATAGAAGAGTATGAAAGAGTAAATACTAGATATAGTTTCTTAACAAATCAAAGAGAAGACTTACTAAAAGCAGAAAACACATTACTTGAAATTATGAATGAAATGGATGATGTTATGAAAGAAGAATTTAAAACTACTTTCTTAGCTATCCAAACAGAATTCCAAAAAGTATTTAAAGAATTATTCTCTGGTGGACAAGCAACTCTAAAACTAACAGATCCTAAAGATATGTTAACAACAGGAGTAGAAATTGTTGCCTCACCTCCAGGTAAAAAACTAACTACCATTTCCTTATTATCAGGTGGCGAAAAAACTCTAACCGCAATATCATTATTATTCGCTATATTAAATGTTAGAAGTGTACCATTCTGTTTATTCGATGAAGTAGAAGCTGCTCTAGATGAAGCAAACGTATCGGGATTTGGTAAATACTTAGATCATTATCGTGATAAAACTCAATTCTTAATAATTACACATAAAAAGAAAACTATGGAATACGCCAATACCCTATATGGAATAACTATGCAAGAGTCAGGCGTTTCAAAACTAGTTAGTGTAAAATTAACCGATAGAGAAGAAGTAGTATAAAAAAAGACTAGATGGCACGCATCTCGTCTTTTCCTTTATAAGGATCTTTTTTATCAATATGGTCAGTAAACATAATTCCATTTAAATGATCAAGTTCATGTTGCATCGCAATAGCTAACTCTTCACGAGCCCTTACATGTATTTTTCTACCTTCCATATCATAAGCTTCCATTGTAACTCTTGCATATCTAGGAACAATTCCTTCAACAGCTCTGTTAACACTAAGGCAACCTTCACCAAGTTCCACATAAATTTTTTCTAAAGAGTTACTAATGATTTTTGGATTTATTAAAATATAA
The DNA here is from genome assembly GCA_963589235.1 of bacterium. Lineage (GTDB taxonomy): Bacteria > Bacillota_I > Bacilli_A > RF39 > UBA660 > CAG-877. The sequence continues at coordinate 8,476 of CAVAJX010000064.1, forward strand.
GTTTCAAATTCCCCTTCATCAATCTCATTAACTACAACAAAGTATCTTTTTAAAACGCCAAGTTGGACAGCAGCCATACCCATACCAGGACGTAAATCATACTTTTCTGCCAATTCTTCAATTTGACTATCATGTAAATACTTAATCATTGTATTAATTAAATCTTTATCTTTTTGAGTTAAAGGAAATTCTACTTCTTTACTAACTTGTCTAAGACGTTTATCCTTTTCATCTAAAATATCCTTGGTCTTTAACATACTACTCCACCTCGCACTGCATATATTTTAACAAAAAAAACAAAAAAAATAAAGTCTAACTTATAAATACCCAAATAAAAACGTATAAGGAGAACTTATACGTTTAACTTATGCTGAAAAACGAGTGCCAATAACGATTACTAATAATATAAATAAAACTAAAATAATAGCATAAGTTGAGTTATTATTACCAGTATTATAAACTGGATAATAAGGAACTTGATAACCAGCTTGATTAGAACAACATCCTGAACCTCCATTATAATAATACATAGCTAAAGCCTCCTTTTCTTAATCTATTATAAAATATGTAAATTGACAAAATATGTTAATAAAACTGACCTATAATATAATTAATTAGAATTATTTTAACAAATTATGTTATTATTATATTATATTGGAAGGATGTAAAAAAGTATGGGAAAAATATTTAAGCATTTAGATAAACCATTATTAATTATTTCTATATTATTATTTATCTTTGGCCTAATCATGGTTTTTTCTGCATCAAATGTAGTTGCTTATATGTCACATGAAGTAAGTGCTTATTATTATTTCATTAGACAAGGAGTCTTCCTCCTAGCAGGATTTTTCATGTTCTTGGTAATGATACGTTTTTCAACTAAAAGCTATGGCTTTGCCTCCTGGTTTTTGTTAATTGTATTTTCAATAAGTTTAGTAGTTCTACTAGCAATCATAAAACCAAAGAACCAAGCCCAAAGCTGGTTTGAAATAGGACCCATATCTATTCAGCCAAGTGAGTTTATAAAAGTTATTGTTATAATCTGGCTATCATGTTTTTATGATAAGCATCAGAAACAATTAAATAAATATAGTACAAGTTTATTTCCTATATGTGTATGTGCCGGAATAGCTTTCTTAATATTTTTACAACCAGATCTTGGTACTATGATTATCTTTGCTTGTATCGTTGCCGCCATATTTTTTGCTGTACCGATAAGTAAAGAGATAAAAGTAAAGACAACCTTTGCCGCCTTAGGCTTTATGCTCTTTGCCTTTGTAGCCTTTGCCTCATCTGGTAAAACTTTACTTCAAGAAAGACAACAAGAACGTCTAAACTTTACTAATCCATGTGCTGACTTGCTAGACTCTGGAAACCAAGTTTGTAACAGCTATATTGCTATAAATTCAGGTGGCTTGACGGGAGTAGGACTTGGTAATTCTACTCAAAAATATTTATACCTACCAGAACCATATACAGACTTTATTTACGCCGTAGTTGTAGAAGAATTAGGACTAGTTGCTGGAGTTTTATTACTAATAGGTTATATGATAGTTTTATATAGAATATTAATTATTGGCCGAAACAGTCCTTCAAATAAAGGAAGTGCCATATGTTATGGTGTTGCTATATACATATTCCTTCATGTAGCTGTAAATTTAATGGGTATATTAGGTTTAATGCCAATGACTGGTGTCCCATTACCATTTATTAGTTATGGTGGTAGTTTCACAATTTGTTTAATTGCCGCTTTAACAGCTGTTCAAAGAGTTAGTGTAGAAACAGCTTTAGCTAAAGAAAGAGGTGTAAAACGTGCCTAATATATTTATTCATGAAAAAGTTGCTTATAATATCGCTAAAGAAAATAAATATTTAGATACACCTAATTTCTATTTAGGAGTTCTAGCACCAGATGCTGTAAATTTAAATGGTTTTGCTTCTAAAGAAGAAAGATGGACTTCTCACTTAAGAGATAAAAATCTTTCAACATGGCGTCAAAATATTATCAACTTTTATAATAAAGAAAAAGATAACTATCCGTCATACTTTTTAAATGGATACTTAATTCATATTTTAACCGATATTATATTTGATGATTATTTTTACGATAAGGTCATAGACATGATAAAAAAAGATCATAAAGGTATAGAAGATGCTCATCCATTATTATTAAAATCTATGAATGATTACGCGATATTTAATAAAAATGATAAATTTATGAGATACATAAAAGAAAAATTAAATAATGCTGATAGTTTTAATATTAGAAATATTTCAAAAGAAGAATTACTTTCTTGGTCAAAGAAACAATTAAACTATAATGAATCATCTTCAAATATTAATCCATATATTACAGATAATTTAATAGAAAAAATAACTAATCAAGTTAATAAAGAATACTCTGATATTGTAAATTTCAACTTTACGTAAAGCAACTTAAAAAATATAAAAAACGTTGAATATATATATATATATAATATAAACAGAGGAGGAGTAATGTGTATGGAAAAGAAAAAAGAAGGAAAAAGTTTAGTAACCGTAATTGTTATCTTAACAATATTATTAGTATGTGCCTTAGGTAGTACAGCTTACTTTTACCTAGAGTCTGAAAAAACATCTGCAAAAGAAACAGTAGTTTCAAAAAATGATAAAGCGGGTGTAAATTCATCAGCTACAAAAGAAACAGATACTATAATTCAATTTGATGGTACAAAAACATTAAATAGTTCAAGAAAAGATTATACTTTAGCATGTCAAGGAAGTGCTGGAATCTATGTTACAGTTGACTCAACACAACAAGAGTTAACATTTAGTTATAATCCATCAAAAGTACAAGATTTTTATAGTTTAAGATGGAGTACTACTATAGATACAACAGAAACACATAAAATAAGCTTTACAAAAAAAATTATTGATGTCTTCTTTGGTGGTATGGGACAAGATATGTCTGGTGATACATTATTCATATTATTAGAAGATGGTACTGTAGAATATATTCCACTTGTTCATGTGTTTAATAGCGAACATGAAACGATGTCTTCTTTTGGAACAATCACTGGTGTTACAGATGTAACTAAATTTGTAATGGCAGAAAATAATGGTGGCACAAGTGTTACAACTTTAGCAATTAAATCTGATGGAACATTCTATGATTTATGGTATGCTCTAAAAGATACCGGGAATTATTAATAAATAAACGTAAAGTGAAGTGAAACAAAAAACTTCACTTTTTAAATTGTCATTACTTGTCAATAGTCTTGTGTAATTTATTACTTTATGCTATTTTTAAATAAAGGATGTGATAAAATGGATTACTACTATGTTAGTATTGATGGTAATGAATACTTTTTACCAGATGCAGTTTTTTTAGGAATGGAAGACGAAACTGCTAACTATATTCAACCAAGAGATGATAAAAAATATGTAGCTATTAGTAAAATGAAAAGTGATGGTAATTATCCATTAATGAAAAAAACATATGATAGATGCAATAACTGGGTTGGAATGTCATTATTTGAAACACCAGAAGGTGATGATTTTAGTAAAATGGGATATATTTTTAGAAATATAGATATGTTAAGTGATATGTGTATAAAAAAAGGCAATATTTCCAAAGCGTGTGATTTATTAGAAAACGGTATTGAATTATCATTAAAATCATATAACCAAGCGATAAGTAAAGAAAGTTCTAAAGGAACAACTAAATAATAATTTTTAAATTTGATATAAAGAGTTTTGAAAAAATAAGGAAAGTTGAATACAATAATTAGTTTGATTTCCTTTTTTTCTGTTATAAGTAATTTTACAAGTTTTAGTAAGCTTTGACATGTTTATCCTATGGTGCTATAATACAGTACTAACAAGGAGAAGATGAAAAATGTCTGAGGTATGTAAAGATCTCAAACCAGAGTTACTTAGGATAATTAAAGCATCATCAAAAATATTTATAACAGGACATAGTGAACCAGATTTTGATTCTATTGGCTCATCAATTGGTATGTTATCATTATGCCAATCATTTGGAAAAGAAACATATATAATAGTTGATGATGATGATGCTACTCTTGAACCCGGGGTAAAAAGAATAATAGATGTAAATAAAGGAAAGTATCATATCATCAAACTAAATGAATTTATAGATATAACAAGAGATGATACTGATTCAACATTAATAGTAGTTGACGCTAATAAAAAGTACCAAGTATCCGCAACTCCATTTCTTGATAGATTTCAAAATGTTGTAATTATAGACCATCATAATCCAGACCAACATACTATTCCCGCAACAGCTAGTTACATAAATCCAAAAGCATCATCTGCTTCTGAACTAGTTGCTAAATTATTGAATTCATGTAAAGCCAGATATGATGCCAATGTAGCTAATTATTTATTAGCTGGTATTGAATTAGACACAAATAGATATAAGAAAAATACTAGTTCAGTTACCCATGACACAGCTGAAAAACTAATAGTTCGTGGGGCCGATCCAGATTATGTAAATGAACTTTTTCTAGCAGAATTTGAAGCTGATCGACGCGTTAACAATTTAGTATACAATGGTACATTATTTGCCCATTATCAACACTATCAAATAAGTTTTACTTTGAATAGAGAAAAGCCAAATACTATATACAAGAAAGAAGATTTAGCTAAAGCTGCCGACAAAGCCCAGAAGTATCAAACAGATGCTTCCTTTGCTATAGGATTTGTCAAAGACGACCTGATATCTATAAGTGCTAGAAGTAAAGGATATATTGACGTAGGAGAAATAATGGAAGAGTTCACCGGTGGTGGAAATACAAGAAGTGCTGCTTGTAAAATACCATCAACTGATATAATGTCAGTAGAAGAAAAATTAAAAAGTGTTTTAGATGATAAACTAACTGGCAGTAGTCAACAGCTAATGACTGAAAAACAATATGTAAAAGTAAAAGAATAGAAAAGTTTTAAAATTTCTTTAGGACTTTTCTTTTTTTTTCGAATAATAAAGTAGGAGGTGATAAAAATAACATTTCATTATCGATATCGTAAGCAGATAATTATAGCGAACACAATACTAATATTCATCGCAATTACATCAATATTATATATAAGTAATCGTCCTAAAACAAAGTTAAAGGTAAAAGAGACAAACATTGCTTTAAAGAAAGACAAAAAGGAAACAAAAGAAGAAGTAATTGAAGAATATAAGGTAGATATTAAAGGAGAAGTAGTTAATCCAGGAATTTATACTTTAAAAAGCACATCTAGAATAATAGACTGTATAGAGTTAGCCGGTGGTCTAACAGAAAACGCTAATACAACAGTTTTAAATCTAAGTAAAAAAATAACAGATGAAATGGTAATTATAGTCTATAGTAATGCTGAAGTAGAAGATTTTAAAAAGACTAAAGAATTAGAAAAACAAGTTCAAGAATCATGTATTCAAAAAGACGAAAACTCTCTTAAAAATGATGCTTGTATAGGCGAAGCCTCAAGTAACACAGGTTTAATATCAATAAATACCGCAACAGAAGAGGAGTTATCAAGTTTATCAGGAATAGGTCCATCTAAAGCAAAACAAATAATAGAATATAGAAATTCATCCGGTCCATTTAAAACAATTGAAGATATTAAACAAGTACCAGGTATAGGAGAAAGTATATATGCTCAAATTAAGGACTATATTACTACATGATTATATATACTATATCTTACTATCAATTACTGTTTTAATTACCATAATAAACATATTAATACCAAGACAAAGTATTTATAATGAAAATATAAAAAGTATAAGAGCAAAAATTATTTCTTCATCAATAACAGGTGATAAGTTAAATCTAACGATAAAAAATAAAGAGAAATTATTAGTAACATACTACTTTAAAAGTAAACAAGAAAAAATTGATTTTCAAAAGAATTATCACTTAGGAGACATTATAGAAGTAAAAGGTGATTTGTCTATACCAAAGAAAAATACAACTAAATATCTTTTTAATTACAATTCATACTTAAAACATAAAAATATTTATTACACAGTCACCTCAACAAATATAAAAAAAATATCTAATAATAAAAACATATATTTCAAACTAAAAAATGTAATTGTTAATTTATCCGAAAAGAATGCTTATTTAAAAACATTTCTATTAGGAGATAAATCAAATCTAAGTACTAAAGTAATGTCAAGTTATCAAGAAAATGGTATAAGTCATTTATTCGCTATATCAGGTATGCACATAGCCCTATTATCATCATTAATTACGAAGTTTTTAAAGAAATTCAAAGTAACTGAAGAGAAACGTTATTATATTACCTCCACAATTTTAATAATTTATTTGTTACTAGTAGGTTTTTCACCATCTATTTTAAGAGGTGTATTATTCTATTTATTATTTTCTTTAAATAAGGTTTATTATTTCTACGTAAAACCCGTAAATATATTTATCGTAATATTATCTGTTTCATTACTTATTAATTATAATTATGTATTTGATATTGGTTTCTGGTATTCATTTGTAATTAGTTTTTCTTTAATTGTAACTAGTAAGTATTTAACAAGCGATAACTATTTACTAGGTTTATTAAAAACATCAATTATATCATTTTTAGTAAGTATACCAATTAGCCTATATAGTTTTTATCAAATAAATATCTCAAGTATTTTCTATAATTTATTCTTTATACCATATGTAAGTATAATAGTTTTTCCATTATCATTAATTACCCTTGTTGTACCAATACTTTTACCT
>CAVAJX010000065.1:0-4886 GCA_963589235.1 bacterium
ACTTTATTCCTTTCTTTGTCAACATCTAATCACCAAACTTTGTCTATTTTTTTTACATTCTTAGTATATCAGTTATTTACAATATTTTCAACAAATGAACTATACTTCACTAATATAATCTAAAAGTCTTAAGAATAAACTAATATATTCTTTAGAAAGATTTTTACTTTTTAACTTTCTAATCGCAATTCTCTTTTTCTTTAAAGGTAATTCTCCAAACATAATATCCGCAATTTCTTCTTTTAAATATGTATCTATTTTTAAATCTAATAAGACACTATTAACATCATCGTTAATTAATCTCATTGCGTCTATTTCAATATCTTTACCTTTACAATTTATTGTTAATTGACCTATACTTGGACAATTTTTAATTTCAACTATAAAGTCTGTTCCATCAACATAACTAGTTAAATCTATTTTTTCATTATTAAAATATGCCGCTACATTTTCAGCTTGTTTAGTATTTCTAAATACCATTTTATAATTTCTTGTTTCAGGTACTATACCAGATTTACCTTCTACAGATCTAATAATAACTGTATAGTTATTTCTTAAGTAGTTATAATCGATAGAAGTCTTTAAGAAATATCCTTCTTTATATAATGCTGTAACACCATCATCTTCATATAATGTATATGTATTACTTATACCAGGGAATATTTGTATCTCTAAATCAGTAGGAATACCCGTATTATTATAATCACTTCTATTTGATAAAGGTATTATAGAACCAGCATGAGCAAATACTGGATAATCTTCTTCTTTAAAGAATGAAATATACTTTTTATTACCAGGGAACTTTTTACCAGTAATAAAGTCATACCAAATACCATCAGGTATAAAGAATCTATGAAGAGTTCTGTTCATGACTGGATCTAACTTTTCAAGTATTGGACAAACTAATAACTGTGATCCAAAGTAATATTGATTTCTATATAAATCATCATCATAAACCCACATATAATTATAATAAAATGGTTGAACTAAAGGTATACCAGACTTAGTATAATTATAGGCTTCTGTATACAAATAAGGTATTAACCTATGTCTTAATCTTAAATAATCAGCCGCAATAGATTCAATTTGTGCATTCCATAACCAAGGCTCTTTTTTATAATAAGGCCCTCTAGCACCATGGAATCTAAGTATTGGACAGAAAGTACTTAATTGTAAATATCTTACATAAAGGTCTCCTTCTTCAATACCACCATGGTTACCAGCAACATCATGACTCCACCAGCTAACACCTATATTAGAAGCATTTAAATACATAAATGGTAATTGTTTTAACTTTTCCCAACTGATCTCACTAGAACCACCATATAATATTCCATATCTATGAGCTCCATAAATACCATTTCTAGATAATAACATACCTCTCTTACTTACATTTCTCTTAGAATCTAAATATAAATAATGACTAGTAGCCCAAAGATTACTAATATTATTTTTATCACCATAATAATCATTCCAAAAGAAATCTACTCCATAAGCCTCTAAAGGATGTAAGAACATTTTAAACATAACATCTAGTAACTTAGGATTTAAAGGATCAAATTGAATAATACTATTATCATTAATACCTAAATATTCACTTGCTTGTTTATAATAAGTCTCAAATGGATAAATACCTTCAGTTGGATTAATACATAAACCTACTCTAATACCACGAGCATGAAATTGATCTATCATCTTTTTAGGATCAGGGAACAATTCATTATTAAATGAAAAACCTGACTTTAATCCTTGTACATTACCAATATTTCTATAATGCCAGTCATTATCAAAAAGCATAACAGATAAAGGGATTCTTTTCTTTTCAAAACTACGAATTAAATCTCTAACAGAAGCATCATCATATGTAATATTTCTACTCCACCAGTTACCTAAAGCATATCTTGGAATAAGTGATGGAAAACCAGTCATTTTAAAATAATCAGATAAAGCATGTCTAAAATCTTTATCATACATAAAAACATATATATCAACATGGTCCTTTGGTGGATCAGCTAGAGTACCATCTTCCATTATTATCTTATTATTAGAGTCATCAATAGACGCAAATCCATCTAATGAATATAATCCTTTCGTAAAAGGTGTATCAACATCAACACTAACTAAATTTCCTTTTAAGTTTCTAGCTTCAGGATGTCCAACATACCAGTCTTTATTTCTATCACGTTCACGACTTATTAAAGTTATTTTTAAATTACGCATTGGATCTACTTTACTACCAATAAAACTTTTCTCTTTAGCGTATGTTAATGAAAAACACTTAGTAGTAATTTCTATAATATTATTATCTTGTCTAACCTCTGGATTAACAGCACCAATGTCTCTTCTTAATACTAATTGTGTTGGTCTATCAACAAATTGTCCAGATGGAGAATATTCAAGTCTTACTACTCTATCACTAAGCACAGAAATACGGTAAAACTTTCCTTTAAAAGAAGCCTTATCGTTACATTTAACTCTTGTATAATCAACTTCAAATTGTTTTCCGATTGGATACATACCAACACCTCTTATTATTCTAGTAACATAATATCATAAATTAATAAATATTCCAAGAAGAAAAGGACTTAATAAAGCTTTTTAACACTTCATAAGTCAATTTTAATTATCTAAAAACTCTGCATAATATTCTTCAAAAGAAATATCATTTTCATATATATATTTAGCTATTTTTTTACCAACGTATCTATAATGCCATGGCTCACTTCTAAAACCAGTAATATAAGCATTAGCCTTAGTAAATCTTAAAATAAATCCATATTTATATGCATTATCTTGCATCCATTCATATTCTTTAGACTCGGCAAACACCTTACTACTAGCACTACCTATATCAAAAGCAAGACCTGTTTGATGCTCAGAAAAACCTGGTAAGGCAACATACCTACTAACATATCCTTCGCCATATAAATCTTTATATGTATTACAAATATTTTCCTGATCCTGATAAGATCTATAACTAGAATTAATTACTAAACATAATCCTTCCTTTTTAGCAGCCTCATACATATTTTTAAATGCTACAACTGCTTCTCTATTACCTTCTTGTACCTCATCATTACAATACTTCTTATCAAATTCAACTAAGTCATCAGGAACAAAATCTTCATCTAACTTATAATGTTTATTAACAAGCATATCTATTGAAAAAGATGAAGTTTTAACTGGATCAACATAGTCATCTGTATCCATACTTAAATTAACAAATAATACTGTAGTTTCCTCATCCTCACCAGTTTCACTAGAATACTTAACATAACGATCATAATATTTTAACTTAGCATAACTAAGACTATAAAACTCCTCTAAGTACTTTATTTTATCTCTTTTTGCAAACTCACTAACATCTTCATCATTACCATGAGCAAGTATTAAAGAAATATTACTATTACTGTAACCTTTATCAATTAAAGTATTAATATTTTTAATAATATTTTTCTGATTCTGATACTTTATCTTTGAATAACTATCTAGATTAGCATCTTTATAATATTTACTCTTAAAAGCAGCATTTAAAGTATCTGAATATTCATAAGATTTTATAGCTTCTTTTTTACCAAGTAATAAAATATTCTTACTAGCATTCTTATCATAACCAAGTTTAGTAATATCTTTTACTTGATAAGAGTAAAATGAAAATATTCCAATAAAAACCAAGATTAAAACTAATACAATTTTCAAAATAACAATAAAAGGTTTTTTCAATTTTAGTTTTCTCTTTTTTGCCAAGTATACCAGCCTCCATTATTAAAATAATTATAACACAAAAATTCTCATAAATATGATAAAATATTTGATATGGTGATGTATATGGAAAACCCTTTTAAATATAGTAACAATAATAAAAGATATCATACTCTAGATTATTACTATAAAAGTAAATTTAATCAAAAAGTATTTAAAGTCAGTTTAGATGCTGGATTTAGTTGTCCAAATATTGATGGAACTGTCGGCTATTCTGGCTGTATATATTGTTCTAAACTAGGCTCTGGTGAATTTGCTGGTAACAAAAATGAACCAATTGAAGAACAATTCATAAAGATTAGAGACATGATGTTATTAAAATGGCCTAACGCTAAATACATTGGTTATTTTCAAGCACATACTAATACTTATGCTCCTGTTGACAAATTAAAAGAACTACATAATAAAATCTTAAGTCAAGAAAACGTCATTGGCCTAAGTATTGCAACAAGACCAGACGCTATAACTGATGAATGCTTAGACTATTTAGATGAACTTAATAAAAAAACATTTTTAACAGTAGAACTAGGACTCCAAACTACAAATGAAAAAACGTCTAAATTAATAAATAGATGTCATACTCTAAAATGTTTTGAAGACATGGTAAAAAAACTACGTAAAAGAAATATAAATGTAGTTGTTCATATTATCAATGGTCTTCCTTACGAAACTAAAGAAGATATGTTAAACACTGTAAAATATTTAAATAGTCTAGATATACAAGGTCTAAAAATACACATGCTAAGTATATTAAAAGATACTGCTTTAGAAAAAATGTATGAAAAAAATAAATTTAAAATGCTAACTAAAGAAGAATATATCGATATTGTAATAAGTCAATTAGAATTATTAAGACCAGAAATAGTTATCCACAGAATTACTGGGGATCCTAAAATAGATGATTTAGTAGAACCTTCCTGGCTAACAAAAAAATTCTGTGTATTAAATGATATTGATAAAGAATTAGTTAGAAGAAATACCTATCAAGGAAAATATGTAAAATAAAGTAAAACGCAATGTAAAATTATTACTTTTTTCCTTATAAATAAAGACATTACTTAAAAGAAAAGATAAAATCTTGTCTTTGACAGTTGTTGCATAAAAATAGCTTGCAATCCCTTTAT
>CAVAJX010000066.1:0-7728 GCA_963589235.1 bacterium
TCATACTTAATTCCGTTATTTATTAATAAACGGACTTCCAAAAGAAAATTAACGTAATACTAAAAAGTTCTTTTTGCTTCTTTACTTCTATTTTAAAATTAGTTATAATTATGATTAGAATAGAGGGTGTTTGCTATGAACGCGAAAGAAATGATCGAAATTGTTGATACTAATGGCAATAATACAATGGTAGAACTTATCACATATTTAATTTCTGATGATAGACTTAAACAATATATTGTTTATACTAAGGGAGAAATTAAAGGTGAAGGTAATGACCAAGTCATTTATATTTCAAAATTATTTAAAGATAATGAAGGGTTTAAGATTCAAGAAATTCTTGAAGATAGTGAATGGACTGAGGTTCAGCAACTATTGAAAAGAATTGCGAATGCTTAGTATAGGAGTTTTGGTAATATGAATGATACGACAATTATAAAAGCAGAATTATGTGATTTTCTTTCTGCAAGAACTAAAAATTTAGCAAATATTCAAAATATGGAAGATAGAGAAGTATATATAAGTATGGTTGTAGATGCTTCTAATCAAATAGAGAATTTAACAAGTTTATTTTCACAATTTGAAAGAGTTGATGAAATACTTGGTTTTAATCATATGGTTGTTTCTAATAATAACTTTGTTGGGGAAGCTAATGCAAGTATTAATGCTACTGGTAATGCTTCTGATGAAGTAGTTAGTGAACCTGTTAATAATGATTCTACTGATGTACCTGTTGATAATACTCCTACAGAGACACCAGTTGATAATGCAGCTGTAGAAGTTCAAACTAGTAGTGAGGAAGGTGTTTCTGATACAGCAGAGAAAGATGTTGTAGAAGAAGAGAAGGTTGTTATACCTTTGAAAAAAGAAGAATCTACGGGTACTGTTGAAAAAGCAGATACTGTTTCTGAAACAAAAGATGAAGTTAAAACTGAAACTCCAGTTGTTGAAGAGAAGCCTGAAGCTGAGGTTAAGACTGAAGAAAAATCTGAGTCTGTTGTTGAAACTAAAGAGGAGACAAAGTCGGAATCTACTGTAGCTCCAGGTAATGATGCTTCAACTGATACTGTTGTTCCTACTGATAAAGTTTCTGATATTAAGCTTCCTCCAGTTGATTTAGTTATTCCAATAGGAAAGGCTACTGATGATACTAAAGTTAGTACTGAAGAGTCTATTGTTGATAAAAAAGATATAGGTGAGACTGCGTCAGTTGATTCTAATAATATTGATGTTAAGACTACACCTTTACCTTTTATAAATATTACTACAACACAAAGTAATGATTCAGGTAAAGTAGAGGATACTTCAAATAATATGAATAATGATGCAACTATTCCTGCTACTAATCCTTTTATTTCTAGTAGTGAAGAGAATTCTTCTAATGATGCTATACCTCAAGCACCTTTGGCTACAGATGTGCCTTTACAGAATAAACCTTTAGAAGAAAATACTCCTTCAGAAAATAATAATGCTTTTTCAGAAATATTTAAAAATGCAAATAAAGGAGTAGAAGAAAATGTTCCTAATGAAGTTCCTGCTGGTGTAGTAAATAATTCTCCTACTACAAACGATAATATTAAAGCGAGTATGAGAATTTTAAAGATGAAACCGGATCGTGTTAAAGCTATTTTAGTTAGTCAAAAACAAATAGCTAAACTTAAAGCTTCTAAGGATTTGCAAAAATCAGCTTTAGATTTTGGTATTTCTGAAGGTATGAGTGTATCTAATAATACTCCTAATGTTAGCGTACAAGCTCAAATAGAAAGTCTTATGGCACAAGCTAGTGCTTTATATAAAGAAGGTAAGATGCAAGAAGCACAAGAGTTATATGCAAAGATTAGTGAATTAAATAAAAATAGTAATTAGAGTTTACTTATGTAATTGTAAAGAGTCGGCTTTTGCTGGCTTTTTTTTTAGGTATTTGCTATAATCAAATTATAGTGGAGGATTGAGTCGTATGAGTAATAAATCACGTATTATCTTGGCTAAAGTTATGATTTTTTGTTCAGTAATTTTAATTGGCTCTGGTGTTTACTTGAATCTTCAAGAAACTAAACCTATTATTGATCCTGTTTCTGATGTTATTACTCCAGATGATGATGGTGTTATAATTACTACTGATGATGGTATGTCTCCAGCAACAACAAACGATAATGATGGATCTGATCCTAATAAAACGGGTAATAATGATAATACTACTGTAGTTCCTAATGACTCAACTTCTTCTGGTACTACAGTTCCTAATAATACAACTACATCCGGTAATACAGGTAGTACTGGTAATACTTCTGGTACTAATACTAATCCGACTCCTAGTCCTAGTCCTGTACCTGAACCAGAGCCTGAACCTGCTCCTGTTGTTGATCAGAATGTAGTTTTTAGAAAGAGTATTGAGGATACTTATGGTGTAAAAGTTTTTTATGGTAATGAAACATCTGGTTATACTGTTGGTGGTATGAGTACAACTGTTATACCTGATTCTTCCATATCTTCAGCTTTAACACAACTTAATGCTGCTTTAGCAACATATCCAGTAGGATTTTTTCAAGAATTTTTAAATAAAAATATAAATGTAAATGTTTATCTTATAAAAAACTATAGTGCTAATAATGTTACAGGTGTTACGGATACTTCGTTTAAGAGGATTAATATTTCTATAGCAATGGATTTTCCTTTTGATGAGAGTTTTCATCATGAGGTTTTACATGCGATAGAATACTATATTGAAAGATCTGGCGGTAAGTTTACTTCTTGGAATAGTTTTAATCCGGCTGACTTTTCGTATGGTAGTGAAAATAAAAATTATTCTTATAGTGTTACAGGGGATGCTTCTTCATATTTTGTTAATAATTATGCACAGGTTAGTCAAAGTGAAGATAGGGCTTCTACCTTTGAATATATGACGGCTAGTAAAAGATATAGTTGTTTTGATTCACATGGATATCCAATATGGCAGAAATCTGATTACTTATCAAGAATGATAGATACTTATTTTAATACAGTTACTCCTGAAGTTATTGATTACTGGGAGAGATATGTTTACTAGAAGGGAATTATATGAAGAAAATATTTATAAATGATGATAATTTAGAAATTGAAGATTTAGATTATGAAGTTATTAGAGTTAAAGGTCTTGTTGTTAATAGTAAGAATGAAGTTTTAATAGCTTTTAATAATAATACTTATCAGTTTCCAGGAGGACATGTTGAACTTGATGAAGACAAGGAAGAGGCATTAATTAGAGAAATAAAAGAAGAGACTGGTATTGGTATAAAAGATGTATCTGGTCCTTTTATGGAAATTGTTACTTATGCAAAAAGATACTTTGGTTCTGATAAAAATGTCTGTAATAGAATATTTTATTATAGAGTATTAAGTGATGATACTCCTAATTTAGAAGAAACTAATTATGATGAACTTGAAAGACAGTCTGAATTTGGACTTTTTTATGTACATATTGATGACTTGGAGCATTTTTTGCACAATTGTTTAGAAAATGGTACAATAGATGTAGGCATTGGTAGAGAGATGCTTTTAGCATTAGAAGAATATAACTATTTATTTGGAGGTGTTTTATAATGAATATTTTAGTTACTGGAGGCTTAGGCTATATTGGTAGTCATACTTGTGTTGAGTTACTTGATGCTGGTTATGACATTGTTGTTGTTGATAATTTATATAATTCAGATATTAGTGTTAAAGATAGAATTGAGAAGATTACTGGTAAGACTTTTAAGTTTTATGAGGATGATGTTTGTGATGAAGATGCTCTAGAAAAGATTTTTTCTGAAAATAAGATAGATGCAGTTATTCATTTTGCTGCATATAAAGCAGTTGGTGAATCTGTTAAGTTACCATTAAATTATTATGAGAATAACTTAACTTCAACTATTAAACTTTGTAAAGTTATGAAGAGACATAAAGTTAATGCATTTGTATTTTCATCAAGTGCAACAGTTTATGGTTCACCTAAAACTTTACCTATTAAAGAGGATTTTCCTTTATCTACAACTAATCCATATGGTTCAACTAAGTTGTATAATGAAGGAATTTTAAAAGATGTTAGTATTTCAGATGATAAATTCTCTGTAATAATATTACGTTATTTCAATCCAATTGGTGCACATCATTCAGCTTTAATTGGTGAGGATCCTAAAGGTATTCCTAACAACTTAATGCCTTATATTGTTAAGGTTGCGGCTGGTGAATTAGAGTGTTTAAATGTATTTGGTAATGATTATAATACTCATGATGGTACAGGAGTTAGAGATTATATTCACGTAGTTGACTTAGCTAAAGGTCATTTAAAAGCTATTGAAAAAGCTATGGAAGAACCAGGTGTTAAATATTATAACCTTGGTACTGGTACTGGTTATAGTGTTTTAGATTTAGTTACAACATATGAAAAAGTTAATAATGTAAAAGTTCCTTATAAAATTGTTGGTAGACGTCCTGGTGATATAGATGCATGTTTTGCAGATCCTACTAAGGCTTATGAAGAGTTAGGTTGGAAAGCAGAACTTGGTATAGAAGAGATGTGTAGAGATTCATATCTTTATCAAGAAAAATTTAAAAAAGGATTAAATGATTAAAGAACATAAAAAAGTAAAAATAATTATGTAATAAAAAGTAGATAAAATTTGATAGAAAAAATTATCTACTTTTTTCTTCACAATACTAAAAAATTATTTCACAATAAAAAATGACTAAAAATAGTGTAAAAAGGTGAAATAAAAATTTAAAACAAAATCTATCTATCTCATTAATTATTGAAAATCTATGATATAATAAATATGAAAAAATTATAAGGAGGAGAAAATGCCAAAAAAGAAAAAGTTTAAAATATTAAGTTTATTTGCAGGTGCTGGTGGCTTGGACTTAGGATTTGAAAAAGCAGGATTTGAAATAGTATATGCAAATGAATATGATAAATCAATTTGGGAGACTTATGAAAAAAATCATACTACACCTTTAGATCATAGAGATATTAGAAAAATAGATTCAAGTGAATTACCAGATTGTGATGGTATAATTGGTGGACCTCCTTGCCAAAGTTGGAGTGAAGCTGGTTCTTTAAAGGGAATAAATGATTCAAGGGGACAACTATTTTATGATTTTATAAGAATATTAAAAGATAAAAAACCAAAATTCTTTGTTGCTGAAAATGTATCTGGAATGCTATCTAAAAGGCATCAAGAAGCTGTAGGTAATTTCATAAAATTGTTTGAGGAAGCTGGGTATGAAATGCATATTCAATTGTTAAATGCAAATGACTATAATGTTCCGCAAGATAGATTAAGAGTTTTTTATGTTGGATTTAGAAAAGACTTAAAAGTTGATTTTAAATTTCCAGAACCATTAAGTCATAAACCTACACTAAAAGACACTATATATGATTTGAAAGATAATGCAATCCCAACTCTAGATAAGAATAAAACAAATGGTGATAAATGTAAATTCCCAAATCATGAATATATGACAGGTTCATTTTCAACTATATATATGTCTAGAAATAGAGTCAGGAGTTGGGATGAACCATCTTTTACAATACAGGCTGGTGGAAGACATGCACCAATTCATCCACAAGCACCTAAAATGATTCAAGTAGAAAAAAATAAAAGAGTTTTTGAACCTGGAAAAGAAGATTTGTATAGAAGACTATCTGTAAGGGAATGTGCAAGAATTCAAACATTTCCAGATGATTTTATCTTTTATTATAATGATATTGCAACTGCATATAAGATGATTGGAAATGCTGTTCCAGTTAATTTAGCAAAAGCTGTAGCAGAACAAATAAAAAGTAGTTTGGAGGGTTTAGTTAATGAAGAGTAATATATTAAAAGCTATGAATAATATGACAATATATGGTTCTAATGAGTTATTAAGATTTTATGTTGGTAATAATAGAGCGAATATTATGGGAGATGCTCTAGAGGTATTTGTTAAGGATATTTTTTGTAACTCATTTAGTTTTAATAGTGAAGAAGCATTAGAAAAGTATAATGAAACATTTTCATATTTAGGAAATGCAAGCAATCCACCTGATATTATTATAAGAGGTGGAGATGCAATCGAAGTTAAGAAAATTGAAGGCTTTAGTTCACTTCCACTAAATAGTTCGCATCCAAAACAAAAAATATATAGTGATTCAACAATGATTACTAATGCATGTAAACATTGTGAAGATGATATTGGTGGATGGAAAGAAAAAGATTTGATTTATTTTGTTGGAAATGTTAATAAAAACAAATTAAAGTGTTTAACGATTGTTTATGGAGATTGTTACTCTGCGAGTGATGAAATATATTTGAGAATAAAAAGTAAAATTAAAACTGGAGTTGAAGAGATAAATGGTATTGAATTTATCCATACAAATGAAATAGGAAAAATAAAAGAAGTTGATCCACTTGGAATAACTGATTTGAGGATCAGAGGTATGTGGCATATTGAAAATCCAAGAAAAGTTTTTAATTATGTAATGGATAAATATTATAATGAAGACAATGAAATGAATGTATTTTTAATAATGAGGAAAGAAAAATATAATTCCTTTGGTAAAGAGGATAGAAATTTAATTGAAAATAATCCTTTTTTAACAATGGAAGATATTAAAATTAAAAATCCAGATAATCCAGCAAACTTAGTAGAAGCAAAGCTAATATTTTATCATATTTAAAAAGGATGACTCTAAAGTTATGCTTATAACTCAAAATCATCTTTTTCTTTACTCTTGTTTTCTTTTAAAGAATAAATGAATAGTATTTATTCTTTTTTCTTGTTATAATATTTTGTGAGGTGAAGTTGATGAAGCTTGAAGTTAGTAATTTAAAGAAAAGTTATGGTGGGAAGGTAGTTTTAGATAATATAGATTTTTCATTTGAATCTGGTAAGATCTATGGTCTTCTTGGTCGTAATGGTGCTGGTAAAACGACATTTTTTAATTCATTAAACTCTGATATTGATATTGACTCCGGTACTTTTTATCTTGAAGATGAGTATGGTAAGAATAGCTTAGCTACCAATGATATTGGCTATGTTGTATCGACTCCTATAGTGCCAGAATTTTTAACTGCTAGAGAATTTTTAGAATTTTTTATGGAAATAAATAAAGATAAAATAGATAAAGATAAAACAGTTGATGACTATTTTTCCTTGGTAAAAATAAGCAAGGAAGATCAAGATAAGTTATTGAAAGATTATTCCCATGGTATGAAAAATAAGATGCAAATACTTATAAATGTTATTGCTCATCCTAAGGTTATTTTATTAGATGAACCATTGACTTCATTAGATGTTGTTGTCCAAGATGAGATGAAAAAGTTATTTAAATCAATGAAAAATAAACATATTATTATATTTTCAACACATATTTTAGAAATAGCAATGGATTTATGTGATGAAATCATTATATTGAATAATGGTAAATTAGAACTTATTGAAAAAAGTAATTTAAATACTAAAAAATATAAAGATAAAATTATTAGTAGCTTAAAGGATAAGAAAAATGCTTAATACTTTGAAAATGGCTTTAAAGATAGATTTAACATATGCTATAAATGCTAATATTTATCAATTTAAAAAGTTACCGATATTAAAAAATATAATAGGTGATAATGCTTATAAAAATGATAGAGTTAAGAAATTTGCTAGAACATTTAGTATTTTAATGTCGGCATGTAGAGCTATATTTTTTAGATTACTTTATTTCTTTGCAATATATTATATTAG
>CAVAJX010000067.1:0-3104 GCA_963589235.1 bacterium
AAACTTAATTCCGTTATTTTATTAAAACGGACTTTCAAATAAAAATTTGCAAATTAAGAGAAAATAATAAAAATAACTAGTTTTTCCAAACAATATGTGTTATAATGGTGAACGTCGTAAAAAAGAGGTGTACTTATATATGGAAAAAAGAAATGTAGCAATCATAGCGCATGTTGACCATGGTAAAACAACATTAGTTGATGAAATCTTAAAAACATCTGGTATGTTTAGAGATAACGAAGACGTTAGTAATGTTTCTATGGATTCAAATGCATTAGAAAAAGAAAGAGGAATAACAATACTTGCTAAAACAACAGCCCTAGATTATAAAGGTGTTAGAATTAACATCCTTGATACTCCAGGACATGCAGACTTTGGTGGAGAAGTAGAGCGTATCATGAACATGGTTGATGGTGTTTTACTAGTAGTAGACGCTTATGAAGGACCAATGCCACAAACAAGATTCGTTTTAAAGAAAGCATTTGCTGCTAAAGTTAAACCTATTGTTATTATCAATAAAGTAGATAAACCAAGTGCAAGATGTAAACAAGTATTAGACGAAGTTCTAGATTTATTTATTGAACTAGGTGCAGATGACTCACAATTAGACTTTAAAGTACTTTATGCATCAGCATTAAATGGAACTTGCTCAATAAGTGACAATTTAGAAGATCAAACTCCAGGATTTACTGAAGTTCTAGATACAATACTAGAAGAAATTCCTGCTCCAACAGGTGATTCTAGTAAACCATTACAATTCCAACCAGCATTATTAGACTATAATGAATTTGTTGGTAGAATTGGTATTGGTAGAGTTCATAATGGAAAAATTAAAACCGGCTCAATGGTTACTTGTTGTAGACTTGATGGAACAACAAAGCAATTTAGAATTCAAAAACTATTTGGATATTATGGCTATCGCCGTATTGAAATAGAAGAAGCAGAAGCAGGAGATATAGTAGCAATCGCTGGACTTGCTGATATTTCAGTAGGTGAGACAATTTGTGATAATAATGCCATAAATCCATTACCACAATTACATATAGATGAGCCAACATTACAAATGACATTTGGTACTAACTCATCACCATTTGTTGGACGTGATGGTAAAATTGTAACAGCTAGAAAAATAGAAGAACGTCTAATGCGTGAAACTCAAAAAGATGTTAGCTTACATGTAACACCAGCAAGTAATGAATCATATTTAGTTGCTGGACGTGGAGAATTACATTTAGGTATATTAATTGAAAATATGCGTCGTGAAGGTTTTGAACTTGAAGTATCTAAGCCAAGCGTAATTATAAAAGAAATTGATGGACAAAAATGTGAACCATATGAAGAATTACAAATAGAAGTACCAGAAGAAAGTGTCGGTTCAGTAATTGAACAACTTGGTACTCGTGGTGGAAAAATGGAAAGTATGTCTAATTTTGAAAATCAAGTTAGATTAATTTATACAATTCCATCTCGTGGTTTAATTGGTTTTGCAACAGAATTTATGACTTTAACAAAAGGTTATGGAATCATGAATCATACTTTTAAAGAATATCTACCATATGAAAATATCGAAGTAGGTGAAAGAAAACTTGGCGTTTTAGTTTCAATGGAAAATGGTGCCGCAACAGCTTATTCAATAGGAAACTTAGAAGACCGTGGTATTATGTTTATTGAACCAGGAACAGAAGTATATGAAGGTATGGTAGTAGGTGAATGTAATCGTGATAATGACCTAGCTGTAAATGTTGTTAAAGGTAAACAATTAACTAATACAAGAGCGGCAGGATCAGATCATACAGTAGTCCTAAAAAGACCAAGACCAATATCACTTGAGTATGCACTTGATTATATAAATTCTGATGAATTAGTAGAAATTACACCAAATCATATTCGTATTAGAAAAAGAATACTAAACACAGAAGAGCGTAAGAAATTTGATGCTCGTACAAAAAATAACTAAAAAGTTATTTTTTTTCTTGGCTATTTTTTCATAGTTTGCTATAATTAACTTAAGAATAGAGGTGGCAAACATGAGAGAAAAACAAAGCAGTAATAATCAACAAATGTCAAGAGAGGAATTAACTAGAACGCAAGTCCTAAATCTTAGTGATTTTGAACGTGTTGCTAAATACGAAAAGTCAGTTAGCAAGAAACCTGCCATATTTTTATCTGTGTTAGGAATATTTTGTATAATAGCAGGACTATCATATAACAGTATAATGGCTTTTGTTATTGATAAAATAACTCCACCAGCCCCTCAAATAAGTAAAAGAATTACAGAAAATAAAGACTTAATCGAAACAAAGAATGATATTGTAACTTGCCATTACACCAGCATTGATGCAAATGCCGGAACTGAATTAATTCTAGATTTGAACTTAATTTTTTATAATAATATATTAGATACATGTGTCAAAAATATGAGCTTTGTAACAAGCCTTGGTAAAGAAACAACAGGGCAACCAGTTGTAGATTACTATTATCCAATATTCAAATCATTTGAAGAAATGACAATACCTGGATATACATCAAAAACTAACTTAATAAATAATGGTTTTGAAACAAAAACAACAATGGATTTAAAAACAGTTAATGTTGAAAGTTTAACTGACCAGCATAAAGCTTATCCTGCAACAACAGTTGACTTTATCTATGGAGAAGACAAAGAAACAGCTACTCAAAGAGCTATCAGTTACGGATATACTTGTGAATAGAATATTAGTGAAAACTAATATTTTTTTTGCACAAAAAAAGACCGCCAAAATATATGACGGTTTAAGGTAAACAAAAAAAGCATTAAGCTGCTTTTTGATTTTTTAATAAAGTTCTCTTTTCTTTTGCTGAGATTCTAGTTTTTGTACCATCAGCAAGTCTATATACTTGTAAATTTAATTTTTGTCTTGATTTAGTTGCATTTAAAGCATGAGATCTCTTATTTTTTACATTACCAACTCTTTTTGATATATTAACTGCCATAATATCCCTCCTTCTTTGTTTGGCTTTCGACATCTGCTTAATAACTTTAACATAAAAACAAGTGAAAGTCAAACAAAATCAGGATAAAATCACAAATTAACAAATTTTAAAGATGGTATGGAAAAAATATC
>CAVAJX010000068.1:0-5479 GCA_963589235.1 bacterium
ATATATTTCAAATAGTTAATAATTTATATATATAAACTACCATATATTCATCTATTTCTTCAATATTGTAACTTCCTATAATTGATATTATGTTAACTTCCATATATATTTCTAAATTAAACTATATATTACCCTATCTTTATATATGTATATAAATAAAGATTAGTACATTCTATCTCTATTCATTTATCTACAACTAATTATATAATATCACATATAAATTTTAAACATAAATTCATTTAAATTATTTTAATTTACTTTTATATCTGTAAATCTATTTTATTTACCATAATAGTACTATTATTACTTATCCATCATCTTATAATAACCTATACCTTAAATTTATAATATTACCGCCCTACTAAAAAATATGTATAAATCTAAAATGCATTTTAAGCGATTTAAATATTAAAAGATGTATAATTGTTCATCTAAATTTAAAATATTTAACATTGCATAATTTAGAAAAAACTCTCCAAAATAATAATTAGAGAGGAGGACATATTCATGAGTAAAAAAAATACTAATAAAAATATTAAATGCGATGTTGATACTTGTAAACATAATAATAAAGATGAAGAATGCTGTGAATTAGAATCAGTAAAAATTAGCTGTACTTGTAACAATGATGAATGTGAATGTACAGAAGAAACAGTATGTCAAAGTTTTGAAAATACAGCAAGTCCAATTACAGACAATGAATATGAGGTAGATTCAGAAGACGAAGACGAAGAAACTGAAGATGACGAAGAAGAGGAATAACTTACTCTTTTACATTAAAAAACAAATAGGGCAATTACTACCCTATTTTTTCTTTGCCAGTTAAATCAGAATAGAACTGATCAGCTTTTTTCCTAAAAGAACCAATTTTATTAGAAGTTTTGCCTACTTCTTTAATAATTTTTTCTAAAGCATTATCATTTGTAGACATTTCTTTATTTTCATCAGTTAAATATGTAAATATAGAAACCCTCATTAAAGCATTATTTATATCAGTTAATTCTACTCTATCTTCAGAAATTAATAATTCGGCATCAGCCTCACCAAATTCCGTAGAATATATCATTTGTTCCATACCAGGATTAACTAAATAGTCATAGTCCTGAAATGTTAAGCAAAAAGTTTTTAAACTATTATAAGTATAATAATGAATTCTTTCACCATCGGTTAATCTTTTTCTAACATTCTCATCAATACGTTCTCTGTTATCAGAATCAAATCTTACATCACATATATAACGCCCATCAATTCCGTATTTTTCATCATGTATATCAACTGCTGCTACACTATGATAAAAATCAACATTAGAACAAGATATTAACATAGGTAAAGCAGTTATATCAAGTTTAGCTAACATTCTAGCAAATATGTCTGTATAACCAGCACATTTTATTTGATATCCATCCTCATCATCACCTAAAACATGAAAAACACTACTATAAATATTTTTATCATATTCTTCCTCTATCTTATCATCATGAACAGAGTCAATAAAATGAGTGCAAATAAGATAAGTAGCCATAATCTTTTCAAAAGAAGATAAATCACTTTCCTTAATATCCTTAATAAATAAATCTAACTTGTCATTAACTTCTTTACAACGATTTAAAGGAAAAGGTTCACAGCATGCCTTCACAGTTTCATCTTTCGATATTTTAGACACATAGTGATCAATAGTTCTTAAAGAAATACGTTCAGGCTCTAAAATATTATCATATTCTTTATAAAATAAATTTTCAAACCTTAAAAAGCGAGAAAAATCAAACTCTACAGGATAAGCAGCAATAATAACATCATCAAGAGCAGGATTTCTGGCTAAAAACTCATTAATCTCATCAATTGCCTTTTTCTGCCCAACTTCATCTTCCACCATTTCATCAACAATAAATATAACTGGTTGCTTTGTACCAAATAAAACAGGGATGTCCTGAACCTTTCCATTACAATTAAAAAATATATATTCAGGACTATCTAAATCTATTTTTTTCATTTACATCTCCAAAATTACTTCAATTCATCCAATATACTAATACCAATTTCTGGTTTTTCTACATCAAAATTCTCAGCAATAGTTGCTCCTATATTAGCAAAAGTATCAAATGGTTTTAATCTAGAAGGTTTCTTAAAATTACGACTATATATAATTACTGGAACATTCTCCCTAGTATGATCATTTCCCTTAAATGTAGGATCATTACCATGATCAGCCGTAATAATTAATAAGTCATCAATTTCTAATTTATTTAAAATAATAGGTATATCAACATCTAACTCTTCAATAGCTCTACCATAACCAGCGACATCTCTAGTATGACCATACAAACTATCAAAATCAGATAAATTACTTATACATAAACCCGTAAAATTCTTATCCATGATATCGATTAATTTATTTACAGCTTCCGAATTATTATTAGCCTTAATATTTTTATTTATACCTTGACCATCAAAAATATCATTAATTTTCCCAATCGCTATAACATTATAACTATTTTCAATTAAACTATCCATAACTGTCTTTTTAGGTGGCTTAACAGCATAATCACGTCTTGCATTTTTAATAAGTTTAAATTTACCAACACTACCCGTAAAAGGTCTCGCAATAACTCTCCCTACTCTCCATTCTTCTCTTAAAGTTAAAGCTCTAATTCTCTCACAATACTGATACAAAGTAGGAATAGGAATACAGTTTTCATGTGCCGCAACTTGTAAATCAGAATCAGCAGAAGTATAAATAATTAAAGACCCATAATTTAACTGTCTTTCGCCAAGTTCATTAATAATAGCTAAATCGTCATTAGAACACTTATTACCAATAACACGTCTACCTGTAACTTCCTCAATACCAGCTAAAATATCGTATGTAAAGCCATTATTAAACGTCTTAAATGGAATATCATTCTTAATACCTAACATCTCATAATGACCATTTAAAGTATCTTTACCAGCATTTATAGGTTTCGCAATAGTATAATAAGCATCTACATCATCATTATCACTCATATTAAGTGTATCTAAAAAACCTATTTTCTTTAAATTAGGTATAAATAAATCACACTGTTCATTAACATGTCCTAGTGTATTAGCACCATTGTCACCAAAGCTAACCGCATCAGCCGTCTCACCAACACCTAACGAATCCAAAACGATTAAAAAAACTCTTTTAAAACGCATAATTATTCATCTCCTTTATGACTACGAGGATGATACATATTATAATCTGCTATAACCTTATCATCACTAACATGCGTATATATTTTAGTAGTCGCAATATCAGAATGTCCTAACATCTCCTGAATACTACGTAAATCTGCACCATGATTTAATAAATGAGTAGCGAAACTATGTCTTAACGTATGAGGTGATACATCAGGATTTAATCCTTTAGAAACCAATAACTGTTTCAAGTTTTTAAAAAATCCTTGCCTTGTCATTCCTAAACCATGATTATTTAAAAATAACTTATCGCAAGGCTTACCCTTCAACATACTCTTACGTCTATCTAAATAAAGTTTCAAATAATATATAGAATATTCTCCTAAAGGAATTTCTCTTTCCTTACTACCTTTACCAAATACTCTCACCAAACAATTTGTTAAATCAATATCATTAATAGTTAAATTAACAATTTCACTAACTCTTAAACCTGTGCCATACATTAATTCTAACATAGCCTTATTACGATAGTCAAATACACTCTCTAATTGAATATCAAGCAAAAGACTAACATCTTCCATACTCAAAGTCCTAGGCAAACTCTTTTTCAACTTTGGTCTTTCTATATATAAAGCCGGATCATAAGATAAAATATTTTCCCTTAATAAATAAGAATGAAAGTTCTTAATAACTGTCAAATTATGAGCAATAGTAGTAGTCTTTTCCAAAGAACTTCTCTCCTTTAAAAACTCCTTTATATCATCATCATGAATATCCTTAACATTAAAAATTCCTCTCTCATTCAAAAAACTTCTATATACATCCAAGTCATTTAAATAAGATTCCCGCGTCTTATTAGACAAACCCTTTTCAAATATACAATAATTTATAAAATCACTAATAGCGTCATTTATATTCATCATACCACCAATTATATTATACCAAAAATTAGTAATCTTTCTAGATATTTAAGCATCAATTTGTTAAAATATAATTATATAAAGAAACAGGTGATACTATGAACAAACCTTTAGCACTCAAATTAGCACCAAGTACGCTAGATGAAGTTATAGGACAAACTCATTTAATAGGAAAAGATAAAATACTAACTAACTTAGTTAAAAATAAAAAATTATTTTCTATGATATTATATGGAAAACCAGGTATAGGTAAAACCAGTATCGCAAACGCCATTGTAAAAGACTTAGATGTTAGATACAGATTTTTAAATGCTACTATAAACACTAAAAAAGATTTAGATATCGTAATTGAAGAAGCAAAAGTCTATGATGGTATTGTTTTAATCATGGATGAAATACATCGTCTAAATAAAGATAAACAAGATGTCTTACTACCAGCATTAGAATCAGGACTAATAACACTAATTGGAATGACTACTTCTAATCCATATCACGCTATAAATCCAGCTATTAGAAGTAGATGTCAATTATTTGAATTAGAAGAATTAACTACTGAAGATATTATAACTGGCCTTAAAAGAGCCATAAAACACCCTGATTTAAAAGATATTAAGATAGATGATAAAAGTATCAACCTAATCGCAAAACTAGCTGGAACGGACCTAAGATACGCTTATAATCTATTAGAAATATCTTATTACTCAACAGATGATAAAACTATTACTGAAGAAAAGATAAAAAGAATAAATAATAAACCCGTCTTTTTTGCTGACAAAAATGGTGATGGTCATTATGATGTCTTAAGTGCCTTTCAAAAGTCAATTCGCGGTTCTGACGTAGATGCTGCCCTACACTATTTAGGAAGATTAATAATAGAAGGCGACTTAGATTCAATATATAGAAGAATGAGTGTTATCGCCTATGAAGATATCGGTCTAGCAAATCCTGCCATTGGTCCAAGAGTAGACGCCGCAATTAATGCCGCAGAACGTGTCGGACTACCAGAAGCTAGAATCCCTCTTGGAACAATAGTTACTGAAATGGCCCTATCTCCTAAAAGTAATACAGCTCATATTGCTCTAGATAAAGTCTTAGAAGACATTGAAAATGGCAATACCGGAAACGTCCCAAATCATATAAAAACATCATCTGCAGATTATAAATACCCTCACGATTATAAAGGTGCCTATGTCAAACAACAATATTTACCAGACAAAATTAAAAACAAAAAATATTATCAACCAAAAGATATAGGTTATGAAAAACAAATAAAAGAAATATATGAAAAATTAGAAAAAATTAAAAACAAAGATTGAAATAATAATAATTATAAAATATAATAAATCAATGAAAAGAACATCTGGTAAAAGTCAATAGATAATTTATGGCAGATTTAATATAAT
>CAVAJX010000069.1:0-17110 GCA_963589235.1 bacterium
GTCTATCGTGGAACAGTTGTTTATTCAAAAGAAGCACTAATGAAAGTAGAAAAAGTAGGGAATGATACTTTCTATGGAAAAATGTCTCAAGAACTTCAAGAAGATAGTCAAGATAGTCCCTTGAAACTACGTCTTAGAAAACTTGCTGGTACCATAAGCATCATCGGCTACATCAGTGCTGCCTTAGTAAGTATTTCATATTTATTTTCACAGGTAGTTGTGGAAAATAATTTTGTCGTATCAGAAATGATAAAAACACTAACAAACTTTCCATTAATGTTTAAACACATACTATATGCCTTAACACTAAGTGTCACAATTATTGTAGTAGCCGTACCAGAAGGTCTACCTATGATGATTACTCTAGTACTATCTTCAAATATGAAGAAAATGTTAAAGAACAATGTCCTTGTAAGAAAATTAGTCGGTATAGAAACAGCTGGCAGCCTTAACATTTTATTCACAGATAAAACAGGTACCCTTACAAAAGGACAATTAGAAGTTGCTAGTATCCTAACCGGTGACAAAAAATCCTACTTATCAGCAGCTGAACTAAAACCATACAAAGTTTATGATGAACATCTAAAGTACGCCTGTGTATATAATAACTCAAGCTATCATGATGAAAACAATATTGCAGTAGGCGGCAACATCACCGATAGGGCAATACTAAATTTTATCAAAGAAAAGCCAAGAACCGTAAAAAAAATAAAATCAACACCATTTGACAGTACAAAAAAGTATTCAACCATGACACTCGACTTAGGAAAACCAGTCAACTATATAAAAGGAGCTCCAGAAAAACTCCTTCCACTGTGTACAAATTACATCTCAATAGATGGCAAGAAAAAGTCTCTAGTATCAAAAGAGTTCATCATGTCCGATATAAAAAACAAAACAAGTAACGGTATACGTGCCATTCTTTTAGCTTACAATGACAACTATCATTATGAAGAATTAAATCGTCTTACACTAATTGCCGTTCTTTATTTAAAAGATGAAGTTAGAAAAGAAGCCATTGAAGGAATTGAATTAGTAAAAAAAGCTGGTATTCAAACAGTCATGATAACTGGAGACAGTAAAGAAACAGCAGTTAGTATTGCTAAAGAAACTAATCTTATTACAAGTGATAAAGACATCGCAATAACAAGCAATGATTTAGCGAATTTATCAGATGAAGAAGTAAAAAAAATATTACCAAACTTAAAAGTTGTAGCGCGAAGTCTTCCAGAAGACAAGAGCAGGTTAGTGAGACTATCTGAAGAACTAGGATTAGTCACTGGTATGACAGGTGATGGCGTTAACGATGCCCCAGCTTTAAAAAAAGCAGATGTAGGATTCGCCATGGGCTCAGGTTCAGAAGTTTGCAAAGAAGCAAGCGACATTGTCATTTTAGATGATAATTTTTTATCAATTACCAAAGCCATTCTCTTCGGCCGAACCATTTTCAAAAGTATCAGAAAATTTATAATATTTCAGTTAACTATAAATTTATGTGCCGTAAGTCTTTCTATAATAGGACCATTTATTGGTGTAGAAACACCAGTAACAATAGTACAAATGCTATGGATAAATATGATTATGGATACGCTCGCTGGAATTGCCTTCTCCTACGAGCCAGCCTTAAAGTCATACATGTATGAACAACCAAAGAAAAAAGAAGAAACAATAATTAACAAATACATGTATGGAGAAATATTATTTACTGGAATATACTCATCACTCTTATGCATATTCTTCCTAACAAACGATACCATAAAGTCTCTATATCGCTATGATCCTAACAACAAATACTTCATGACGGCTTTCTTTGCCTTATTCATTTTCATGGGAATATTCAATAGCTTCAATGCCAGAACCACAAGAATAAACATCTTATCAAATCTTTCCAAAAACAAAGCCTTTCTAATAGTTACCTTAATAATCGTAATAGTTCAATTATACTTAATATACTATGGTGGTGAACTATTTAGAGCCTTTGGCCTAACCCTAAAAGAAATACAAATCACTATACTTTTAGCTGCAACCGTAATTCCTATAGACTGGATAAGAAAGCTAATAACCAAGCGAAGCCATTCATCAATATAAAATCCATTAGACCAAACAAAAGTCAACATATTGCAACAACAAACATCTGTCAAAACTAAAACCATATATCCAAACAAAAAACTTTGACCAAAATAATATAACATACTAAAGTCAAAGTTTTTTTATGTACTTATACTCGAGCAACCATCAAATTACTTGATGAATATCTTTTAAGACCTTTATGAAATATAAAGAAAGCAAAAATTGCAAATACCATACTCACTCTACTTGCCACCATGGTAACATAAAAACAAATGGTCCTCAACATATTTTTGTTAACAAAGCCACATAAGTTAAAAAAAATCAACAATATAAGTACTTATTCTGAGTGTGTAAGAAATTCTGTGTAAATGGAATCTAACCACGATACTATGAAACCATAATTGGTTTCTTTTTTGTTATTTAAATAATAACATATAATATTTAATTTTCAAATTTTTTAATATCCTTACTATCTAAAATAATTAATTTATCTTTGTATATTAATAATTTGTCTAGTTTTTTCTTTTTAATATCATTATTAGCCCAGTTATACATTTGAACAAGCATTCTAAAATTACATTTATATGGTGCTGGCTCTATTTTAAACTTCTGCCGTATCCATCTTTTAAAAATACGCCAATATAAAACGGTTTTTTTAAGATTTATATAAATGACAATATCAGCTTGAGATAAAGCCTCTTTAAAACAGTCTCTACCAACATCTTCAATGATCCAATTTTTTCTTTCTATAATTTTTTTAAATAACTTATCTCTATCTTCACTAGTTCTTTTAACATTACCAGTAATTGTCTTTTTCCATACAATAGAATCAAGTTCATAATATTTTATATTAAGTGCACATGAAATTTTTTAGCTAATGTAGATTTACCAGAACCAACCGGCCCAAGAATATAAATTCTCATCAATTTTTCTCTTTCAAAACTATTTAAAAGAACTTCTTAATTGATCAATTTTGCCTTGAACTTTAACATATTCTTTTCTTTCTTTAACAAAGTTCTTTGAACCACGTTTTTCGTAATCGTATCTTGGTATCAATTGCAAATGAAAATGATTCATTGGACCATCACACATTGTACATAAATAAACGCTTTCGGCTCCATAAACTTCTTTTATTATGTTCATAGCTTTTTTCGCAAATACAAACATCTCTTCACACAAGTCATCAGGTATTTCCATCATATCTTTATAATGAGTTTTAGAAAGAATAATAGTATGACCAATGGCTCTTGGTCTATCGCATAAGAAACATTCGAAATGTTCATTTTCAAACAACATTTCATCTGAATTGTCTCCATATATAATATTATCGTGTTCTCTGTTATAACAAGTTGGACATATTCCTCTGTCTGTTAACATAGCTGCAGTTAATTTTTCTTTTTCCATAATATCTCCTACAAAGTTAATTATACTACAAAGTCTTCATAAATAGTTTTCAAAATCAATATAATTTGATAGAATTATAAAAGGTGATGAGTTTTATGTTAAAAAAATATTTAATAGTATTCTTCGTTTCAATGGTACCATTAATCGAATTACGTGGAGCCATACCATATGCAATAGGTTATAATTTACCAATTCTACCATCTTATATTGTTGCTATTATAGGTAATATGTTACCTGTTCCAATCATATATTTATTTGCACGCCGTGTTTTAGAATTTGGAAAAGACAAAAAATACATTGGTAAGTTTTTTACTTGGTGCTTAAAAAAAGGTGAGGCCGGTGGAAAAAAGCTTCAAGAGAAAGCGGGAAAAGGTCTTTACTGGGCATTGTTCATCTTTGTTGGAATCCCACTTCCAGGAACTGGAGCTTGGACCGGTACTTTAGCTGCTTCAATTCTAGATATGGATTTTAAAAAGAGTGTAATTGCTGTCATGGGTGGAGTAATATTAGCTGGTATCATCATGGGAATTTTATCTCTTGGTATATTTAAAGGTATATTAGGATAAATATTTAAAAATGAATTAGAACAAACAAAAAATTGGTTGCTTATAATAGTAGGCATCCAATTTTTTTGTCTTATTTATTGTCTATGACCTTTTCAAGAAAAATTCTTTCTCTAAATGCTCCATTAGTTGTAGCTTTTTTGTCAGCAACATTGATTATATCATCTAAACTAAATCCTTTGAATTCGGCCATAGCTCTAATAAGTTCTAGTTTATCTGCTAGTTCTTTTTTTATTTCATCATCAGTATCAGCAAGTCTTACTTCCTCTAATTCTTCCTTATCTTTTTCCAACAAGTATTGCCAATATTCATCATCATTTAAAGTTCTACAAATTGCTTTTTCACCATTATTTCCAATTATTTTTGGAATATTATCTCTAACTAATTTATTATATATTCTTTCCATACTATCACCTTATAAACTATATAACGAATTTAATAAGAAGTTTATTTCAGTTTTGAGAAAACATCTTCTAATTTATCATGTATAGCAAGTTCAGCTTTACTTTCATAAGCTGTTAAACTACCATTCATAATAACTAAGTGTTTTCCATCAAACATTCTAACTAAACTAGCAGCCGGTTCAACCGTTAGTGAAGTACCAGCAACAATTAACAAATCCGCTTTATTAATATATTCTATGGCTTTCATAAAACAACTAGGTAATTGTTCACCATATAAAACAACATCCGGTTTAATTATTCCAGAACAACTACATCTAGGAACACCATCACTATTGAAAACATATTCCGCAGAATAACTTTTTCCACAGCTCATACAATGATTATTATATACCGTTCCGTGTATTTCTAGCACATTTTTACTACCTGCTTTTTGATGTAATCCGTCGATATTTTGTGTAATAATAGCCTTAAGTTTATTTTCTTTTTCCAATTTTGCTAAATATTTATGAACTACATTTGGTTCTTTATCTAAACAATTCATTTTATCTTTATAAAAAGAATAAAACATTTCTGGATTACTCATAAATAAATCAATACTTAACATATATTCAGGTGGCAAATCAGTAGGGTAGTCCTTTTCTTTATAAAGACCATTCTTACCTCTAAAATCTTTAATACCAGAAGCAGTAGATACTCCAGCACCACCAAAGAAAACAATGTTATCAGATTCATCTATTAACTTTTGTAATTTATCAACGTTATTCAAATTATCACAACCTTCACTAGTAATATTATAACACGCATAATTCTAAACATAAAGCATCCAAGAAATGACAATTATATTTAATCAACAAAATGTCCAAAGCGTGCCTTTTTTTCATAACAAATATTTTGAAGATTTAAATCTTTTATGATACGTGCCGGTTTACATTCCTCATATAAATCATCGTCAACTACCAGGTCGCCTAAATTAGTCTTTACGTAAATTGCCAAAGGCCTTTCAATACCAATAGCGTATGATAATTGTACCAAACACCAAGTAACATCTTCATTAGAACTAACTATCTTTTTAGCAATTTCTCGAGCCTTATAAGCACCAGATCTATCTACCTTTGTAGGATCTTTTCCTGAAAAAGCACCGCCACCAACACTAGCAAAAGACTGATAACTATCAACAACAATTTTTCCGCCAGTAAGACCAGAATCACCTTCAAAGCCACCTATAGAAAATCTACCAGTCGGATTAATTAAAAATTCTTCAATGTCAATTTTATAATCTTGACAGATACTTTTACATATATCGACAATAATCTTATCTGTCCCATTTCGATTCTCTTCAGTATTTTGATAACAAATTGTAAATGTTTTAATCTTAATTAACTTATCATTCTCACCATAAATACCAGTTATTTGAGCTTTACCATCTGCTAAAAAACGTTTATCGCTTCGTCTAAGATTATCATACTCTCTACTAAGTCTTTGCAAAATAACCATAGCGGTAGGTAATAGTTCTTTCGTATCTTTACAAGCATAACCAAACATCATACCATTATCACCAGCCCCTTTAACAACATCATTAGTACCAAGTGCTATATCTTCACTCTGTCTACCAATATTGTCAACGATCTTATACTTGTCACTATAACCGACATCTCTTAACACTCGCTTTACGACTTTTTCAGTGTCAACTTTCGCCAATGTAGTAACTTCACCAGTAATAAATATTTTTCCTTTCCCACCCATAACTTCTACTGCACATCTAGAGTTTTTATCCTGTTTTAGACATTCATCTAGAATAGCATCACTAATTTGATCACAAACTTTATCCGGGTGACCTCTAAATACAATTTCATTACTATACAATTTCATACTTATATCCTCCAAACTAAAATTGTCATCTCATAAAAAAACACCCAAGAGATAACTTTATTTCTTGCGTGTCTAAAGTTATCTTATAGATCTAGCTTTACCACCTAATTTAATAGGTTGGTGTGATTTCAAAGGGCTAGTCCCTCCATCACTCTTTATAAGATGTAACTTAATTATACACCAAGCAAATGATTTTTAAAAGAAGTTTTTCCAAAAGATTATATCCAAATACTTAATTTACTTATATATATAATAATAATACAATTACAATATATTTATTACTACTAAATTAAAAGAAAGGATATTTATATGAAAAAACTATTCGATAAAATAAAATTATCACATTGGCCAATAATATTTTTAACAATTGTACTAAGTTTAGTATTTTTATTATTTCTTTTCACAGAAAAGTATATTTACACAATTATAGCATTTACAATTATATGCTTCGCCTCATTTAAGTTAAAAATAAAAAAGTTTCCAATTGTATTATTCATTGTATCTATGCTTACAAAGTTATTAGTAATTCTAATTATAAATCCACCAATAGAGTCTGACTTTTTAGTTATGTACGAAGCATCAAAGTCACTTATGGCTGGAGACCATAGTTATGTAAATTTACCTTACTTTATAACCTGGGCTTATCAAACTGGACATGTTGTGTATCAAGCACTATTACTAAAGATAATTGATAGTGTTTTCTTTCTAAAACTAATAAACTGTTTAGCTTTAACTGGAACGACTATGTTAATTTACTATATAGTAAAAGAAATATTAAATGAAAAGGCTGCTAGATTTTCTAGTTTATCCTACATGTTTTATCTACATCCTGTCCTTCTAACAACAGTCTTAACAAATCAACATGTACCAACATTTTTGTTCTTTCTTGCCTTATATTTTATTGTAAAAGATGACTTTCTTAAATCAAAACCAGTAGTAAAGTATATATTATCTGGCACATTAATTGGTATTGGAAATATTATGAGACCAGAAGGTATAGTTTTTATTTTAACCATTACAGTATATTTAATTTGTATTTGTTACAAAAAAGAAAAATTTAAAGTTCTTCTTCCAAAAGTACTATTAGTTTTAGTTAGTTACTTAGTTATTACAAAAGGTACAGCATTCACGTTTGAATCATTAAATATAAGTAAAAATGGACTTGGTAATCAAGATTCATTATGGAAGTTTGTTCTAGGAACAGATTATGAAAGCCAAGGTCGTTACAGTGAAAATGATTTAATTTATCTTGGTGATGAGAAAAAAGAAATGGAAATAATCAAAGAAAGAACTATAAAAAATCCCTTTCAATTTTCAAAACTACTAGCTATAAAAGCTAAGTCATTTTGGACAGGAAACAATCTATACTGGTCAAATGATTATTTAAATAGGGAAGACTTAAAAATAGCTTCTCATAAAATATCCGGACAAAAAGTAAATGAACATTTGTCAGCCATAAATGAACAAGTATATTTAATAACATTTATACTTGCACTAATTGGACTATATTCAATATTAAAAAGAAAATACGATAAAAGACTTAATTTATTTATAATTCTTTTATCTGGCTATTTCGTTATTTACTTATTCATTGAAATAATGAATAGGTACACATATACACCAAGAGTTTCTATATTTATATTAGCTGGACTTGGTGCAAATTATATTTATGAAAAAAGTAAAAAGTATCCTGCCACAAAAAATAAAGTTCTAAAAAGGACTTTATTTTTATCACAAAAGAAAAATTAAATTGATCGACTAAGATTTAAATAATGGTATACTCAAAAGTATAATTACAATAAATGAACAGATTTCAACACCTAAAAATATATTAGAACTTGCAAAATCAAATACAATTGAAGCACCAAGTGCCAAAACCATAGCTACAGCTATAACGATTTCCGCGATTAAACATTTTCTTTGAAGTGAATTGCTACTACTTTTTTTTCTCATAAATACTTCCTCCTATTATTAAGTATAGCATAAAAGTCTGGTGAGTGATTATAGAAATGAAAAATAAAAGACAAACAAAAAGTGTGAGTAAAACATTCCATTTGTACTCATTTTTTGAGTTGTAGTTCACCAAGTTAAAAAACGTATGCTCCATTAATAAGTGTAATTTCTAAAATAAAGCATTCAAATCCTTTAGTGACATTTTATTTTAACAAAAATTAAACTTATGAATATAAATAATACAAAAGAATCACAAATAAGCATGTGATTCTTTTACTTTTGATTATACTGTCTACCTTGGCTCATTTTATTAACGATATCAGTATCCCTTTCAATATTTACAAATAATTGATAAGGTTCAATATTTAAAGACTTTGCAATGCTCTCTATTTTAGGAATAGTAGGGCAGTGCAATCCTCTTTCAACATCTGTAATATATCTAGGACTTAGTTTGCTTAATTCAGCAAGTTTTTCTTGTGAATAATTATTTACATATCTATAATACTTAATATTAAAAATAAGTAAGTCTCTTAAGTTATTAAAATCTATTTTCATAACATACCTCCATTTATAGGTATGATATTATTTACTGCAAAATATTCACATGAACTATTTACTGCAAACTATTTTTGCTTTATAATAAAAATAGGAAAGGAGTGAAATTGTGAGTAGAACAAATACTGAAACAAAAAAAAGCGGGTTTGCAACAGCCGGCTTAGTTACAGGAATCGTCGGTATAAGTTTAAGTTTTATTCCAATACTTAATAATGCTTCATTCGTTTTAGGAATATTAGCAGTTATTTTTGGAATAGTTCCACTAGTAAAAAAGGCAAGTAAAGGAAAGGCTATTGCAGCATTAATATTAGGCGTATTATCAATAGTAATAACTTTATCATTACAGAGCAGTTGGTCTAAAGCTTTAGATGAAACATCAAAAAAACTAGATGATATAACTGGTGAAAATACCGAAGAAATTCTTAAAAAAGTAGATGTAAACATTGGTACTTTAGAAGTGGTAACTAGTGAATATGGTTATAGTGATACTAAACTGGTAGTAAAAGTAACTAATAAATCAGGTGAAAAGAAATCATTTGATATAACTATTGAAGCAGTAGATGCAGATGGAACTAGACTTGATACAGATGACCTTTATGCCAATGATTTAGCAGCTGGACAAAGCCAAAGCTTCAACCTATTCACATATATTAGTGAAGATAAACTTGAAGCAATGAAAACAGCAACTTTTAAAATAGCTAAAGCTTCAATGTATTAGAAAATTCCTACTATGAAAATAGTAGGTTTTTATTTTTTCATAGAAACAAAAAAAGCAACCTCACCGTTGCTTTAAAATTCTAAATGGCAGGGGATGAGAGAATCGAACTCCCAACAGTGGTTTTGGAGACCATTATTATACCATTTAACTAATCCCCTACATAAGAATGTGCCAAAATCAATTGACACATCGATTATAGCACAAACAAATACCAGTTTCAAGAAAAATCGAATTATCTGCTATTTAGAATTATCTGCTATTTAGGTAAATACAAAATAATAATCACTACAAATAAAACCATATTTTGTCATCCATCTAACCAGACCAAATTATCTAAACCAATATAATCAATTTCTAATGTGAAAAAGATATACTTTCAGTCTTCTGACTAGATGCAACAGAAACCGGTCTTGAAAAAGAACTTACTTTATTCAAATTAGGATTTATAAATGACTCATCCATTTGAACCTTACCTTCAACTTTAACAATAGAACTTATTTGTTCCTGATCACAACCAAAACGATTTGAAACTACTTCAATACCATCATCTGGATTTGGATTATAAATAAGATCAACATTACTATTTTCACGTTCATAGACAACAACTCTTGCAAGTGCAGACATAATTCCATCCGCAACAACTTTTTGATTAGGTGTAGTTGTACCAAAACATATTGTAGTAAATGTTGTATCTCTATCCCTATCTATAGAACTTTCTGTAGATGTTGGAACTCTATTAGAACCGGTTTTACTAGCATTACTGTAACCAGTTCTTCCACAAAAGATTCCATCCATTTTAATACCGTCTTCAGAAAACTCCTTTTCAATAGCACAAGCCAAAGCATCAGATACATTATTACCTTCGTTTTCATATGGTGCTAACACAACAACACCAGTACCACCATAATATTGCTGGTCAAGAGTAATTACTAAAGCATCATTAACATTAATACCTTCATTTCCTCTAGTAAAACTAAACTTCAATCCACGCTTTTCCAATTCTTGACAAATGTTTTCAGTATAAATATCACTACAATCATTATCATTAATAATAACATTCAATGCATTAATATCATTAATTGAAACATAATCAGTATTTACATCACTAATACCAGGTTGATTATCCAAATCACTACTAGTATCTTCCTTTACACCACAAGCTGATGCTGAAAAAATCATTAAACCCGTTAAAATACCAGCAACAGCTCTATTTAATTTAAAACCCTTTTTTTCTCTAGCTTGTTTCTCTATTGCTTCATTATTAATATTATGAATCATCGACTATCACCTCACATTTAGTATAAAATAAATACACATCAAAGTCAAAAAATTAAAAACAATTTAACATATTATTAACACTATAAAAATAAAAAGAAAAATGTTAAAATAATAATAAGTAAAAAAATCAAAATAATAATAGGTGAGGAATATGAAAAAATTAAATCTTAGTAAAAAGAAGGAAATAATTATAATAGTATCAGCAATACTACTACTGCTAGTCGGTGCATTAGTAATTTATATGACATGCTTCAATAAAACCGAAAAGCCAAATAAAAAACCGACAAAAAAACCAACCGAAGTAGAACCAGAACCTATAAAAAAACTTACTGTTTATAACGAAGACAGCAATCAAAGACCTATCGCCATAATGATTGACAACAACATTGGTAATGAGTATCATTCTGGACTACAAGAATCTTACTTAAACTATGAAATAATAGTCGAAGGTGGCCTAACAAGAATAATGGCAATTTTCAAAGATAAAGATATCAGTCAAATAGGACCAGTTAGAAGTTCCAGACATTACTTCTTAGACTATGCCTTAGAAAGTGACTGCATATATACCCATTTTGGATGGAGTCCATATGCCCAACAAGATATCAGAGCCCTAGGCGTAAACAATATCAACGGTCTATACGATGATTATCCATTCTGGAGAGCAAGTCACCTATACGCACCACATAACGTATTTACCTCAATCTCAAAAATTTATGAGTACGCCACCCAAAAAGGTTATCAAACAACATCAGATAACTGGAAACTACTAAATTATAGTCCTGACGAAATCAATTTAAATACACCTATAAAATATGAAACAATTGAAAACGCAGAAACCGGCAAAAAAGAAAAAGTGCCAGTTACAAATCCAGAATTAATAACGGCCAACAGCGTGGTTATGTCATATTCAAACTATCAAACAAGAAGTTACACCTATGATGCAGAAAACAAATACTATTTACGCTTCATGAACTATAATCCACACATAGATTATGATACAAAGACTCAACTTCACTATAAAAATCTTATCATTATCTATGTTACAAATAGACAATTTGATCGTGAAGGGCGTCAAGACTTAGACACTGTCGGTTCTGGTAACGGATACTATCTAACCAATGGCTACGCCTTACCAATAAACTGGACAAAATCTTCCAGATCTGGTAAAACTAAATATACATATACTGATGGTAAAGAAATTACTTTAAATGATGGAAACACATTTGTACAAATCGTACCAACAGGTAGAGACATAACTATACAATAGGAGGAAAACATGAAAATAGGTTTATTTGGAACCGGTGCCTATGGAATGGCACTAAGTAGTATATTAGTAGAAAATAATTGCGAAGTAGTATTATGGACTAAATTTGAAGAAGAAAAAAAACAACTAGAAGAAACTCGTCAGAATGAAAAACTTTTGCCCAACTTTACATTATCACCAAAAGCGGAAATAACAACAGACATAGAATACTGCATAAAAGATAAGGATTTATTAATAATTGCCATCCCAGCAGCTTTTATAGATTCATTAGCTTATGCTATGAAACCTTATATTAAGGATAATCATATCTTAATAGCAACAAAAGGAATAGAACAAGAAACCGGCTTATTTATAAATGAAATATTAGAAAAATATCTAGACACAAAAAACATAGCTGTAATGTCAGGACCAAGCTTTGCTGTCGACCTAATTACAAAAATGCCAGCCGGACTATCTCTAGCAAGTAAAAATGAGAAAACAATAAAAATAGTAAAGGCAGCTTTTAAATGCGATTATGTAAAATTACGTGAAACAGATGATGTAATAGGTGTTGAAATCTGTGGTGCCATTAAAAATGTTATAGCTCTAGCATCAGGTATGCTTGAAGGACTTGGAGCCAATGACTCTTCAACTGCTATGTTATTAACAGAAGCAATTCATGATATGAAAGAAATAATATCAGCATTCCATGGAGACAAAAAGACAGTATTATCATTTGCTGGCTTTGGAGATTTATTATTAACATGTACATCTACAAAAAGTAGAAACTATACCTATGGAAAAATGATTGGCGAAAATAGATCAAAACAGGAATTAGAAGACTACGTAAAAAATACAACCGTTGAAGGCTTCTACACCTTAAAGTCAATATACAAATTATTAAAAGACAAAAAAATATCCATACCAATAATAGATTTAATATACGATATTGCTGTTGACGGTGACGATCCTAAAAAATTATTAACATTTCTTGTGGAAAAAAATTAAATATAATTCATAGATAATAAAGAGGTGAATAAATGTTAGAAATAAAAAATATCAGTAAGAGCTATGTAAC
The DNA here is from genome assembly GCA_963589235.1 of bacterium. GTDB lineage: Bacteria > Bacillota_I > Bacilli_A > RF39 > UBA660 > CAG-877. The sequence continues at coordinate 13,136 of CAVAJX010000069.1, forward strand.
TGGTACTTTCACACAAAAAGCTCTAGACAATTTCAGCTTAAAATTTAGAAGAGAGGAATTTGTAAGTATTCTTGGTCAATCTGGCTCAGGTAAGACAACATTATTAAATATTATAGGTGGTCTTGATAAATATGATGAAGGTGACCTAATCATAAATGATAAATCAACAAAGAGTTTCAAAGAAAAAGACTGGGATGCTTATCGTAATAACTGTATCGGTTTTATCTTTCAAAACTATAACCTAATTACCCATATTAGCATTCTAGAAAATATTGAAATGGGTATGACATTATCAGGTATTGGCTCAAAAGAAAAAAGAGAAAAAGCTCTAGAAGCCTTAAAAAAAGTTGGATTAGAAGAACACGCTCACAAAAAACCAAACCAATTATCCGGTGGTCAGATGCAAAGAGTTGCCATCGCTAGAGCCTTAGCAACAGACCCAGATATTATTTTAGCCGATGAGCCAACTGGAGCACTAGATTCAAAAACAAGTCAACAAATAATGAAATTAATAAAAGAAATTTCTAAAGATAAACTTGTCATAATGGTAACTCATAACAGACAATTAGCTGAAGAATATTCCACAAGAATAGTGGAATTAAAAGACGGAAAATTAATAAGTGATAGTAATCCAATTAAAAAAGTAGAAAAAGACGCAGAAACATTCAGCATCAGAAAAACAGCCATGAGTTTCTTAACAGCTTTAAAACTATCATTCAACAATATAAAAACCAAAAAGGGAAGAACAGCTTTAACAGCCTTTGCTTCTTCTATAGGAATCATTGGTATAGCTTTGATCTTATCATTATCAAACGGTTTCAAAATAGAAATAGACAATTTTGAAAAAGATTCCCTATCAGAAGCACCTATTGTCATAAGCCAACAGTCAATGAAACTTGATGAAGAAACAATTCTAAAAATGCAAGATCAACATCAGTCAGCAGAAAAATATCCTAACTCAAAAAAAGTTTATGTCCTAGACGATGTAATGGAAAGCATGACACATACAAATGTAATTACAAAAGAATATATAGATTACATTAAAAAGATCGATAAAAAAACTGTATCCGGAATTTCTTATCAAAAAAGTACAGGTTTAAACATTATTAATCGGAGTAAAGATGGCTACAACCTTGTAAATAACACAATTATGGGAATGTCAACTTGGACTCTATTGCCATCAAAAATGAATGATAAAGATTCTGGTGTTGTTGAAAATAATTATGACATCTTAGCCGGAAAAATAGATGAAAGCGAACCAGGATTAATACTTCAACTAGATAGCCGTAATCAAATTTATTCTTCAACTCTAAAACAACTTGGCTTATCTGGAGAAGAAGTTAGTTTTGATGACATTCTTAATAAAGAATTAAAAGTCATTCCAAATGATATATATTATAATCAACATGGTGAGTATTTTATTCCAAATACAGATTATGAGTCCCTATATAATAATGAAAAAAGTATCACAATAAAGGTACAAGCTATTATTAGAGGAAAGAAAGAAAAGGAAATATTAACTTCAACTACAGGAATTGCTTATACAAATGCCTTAGTAGATTTAGTAATAAAAAATAATAAAGATTCAGCTATTGTAAAAGCTCAACAAGATAAAGATTACAATATTCTAACTAAAGAGCCCTTCGATGAAACAAGTCTCACTAACACTAAAGAAACAGTTCTTGGCTACTTAGGAGCAGAAAGTGTTCCCGTAGCAGTTTATATTTACCCTAACAGTTTTGAATCAAAAGACAGTATCACTACTTATTTAGATAAATATAACGATGGCAAAGAAGAACAAGATGAGATAAAATATGTAGATATGGCAAGTATGATTTCTGCATTATCTGGAAACATAATGGACGCCATTACAATAGTACTTATAGCATTTTCATCAATATCATTAGTAGTTTCTTCTATAATGATAGGTATAATAACTTACATATCAGTTTTAGAAAGAACAAAAGAAATTGGAATATTAAGAGCTTTAGGTGCCAGAAAAAAAGATATTAAACGAGTATTTAATGCAGAAACATTTATAATTGGAATATTTTCTGGTATACTTGGAATAGCAATAGCAAGAATTTTAATTATACCAACCAACATAATTATCGAAAATGCATCACAATTATCAAATGTTGCCAAATTAAATCCAATTCATGCTATAATATTGATAACAGTAAGTGTGACATTAACAATATTAGGTGGATTAATACCTGCAAGTATGGCATCAAAGAAAAATCCAGTTGAAGCACTTAGAACAGAGTAATGGAGGAAAGTATGGATAAAATAATGAATAAGTTTTTTAAATCTTCAATAATATCTTCAGTAGTATTGATGATACTAGGAATTCTATTAATGCTTCAGTCAGAAGCTACAATAATTACAATTTCTTATGTAATAGGAACACTATTAATTGCACTAGGAACATTAGCAATAATCAAATTTATTAGAAATACAAGTAGTGAAATAAGAAACGACCTAGATATAGTATACGGAACAGTAACTATAATATTAGGCGTAATCGTAATATATAATCCACAAGCAATTGCCAGTATCATACCTATAATAATAGGAATAGGAATAGTTATAAGTAGTGCAACAAAACTACAGTATGCTTTTGAATTAAAAGCTAACAGCAACAGTCAATGGAAAATGAGTATGATAATATCAATAATAAGTGCCATTTGTGGTGTGGTATTAATTTGTAATCCATTTAAAGGCGCTGTAGTAATTATGCAAATCATCGGTGCATTTATAATTGTTTATTCAATACTTGATATTATTTCTACAGTTACAATAAAGAAGAATGTTGAAGCTATCCATCAAGCTATTGAAGGAAATATAGAAGACGCTGAAGTAATCAAAGAAGAAAGTATTTCAGAAGAAAAAACAGAAAAGAAAGAAAAAGCAAAAAAGAAAAAGACTGAAAAATCAAAAAATAAAAACGAAGAAGAGAATAACTAAAGGTAATACACATGATATATATATTAAGTAGTATATCCGTAAAAATAGAAGAATGGAACGAAAAACTAAATTCCTTTTTTGCTAATAATTTTGATAGTCCTTTTTTTGGAATGGTAGCCCTAATGGTACTATTTGGATTTGGGTGCTGGGTTATATCAGTATCAAATAAGAAAAAGTAAAAGCCTAAAAAGGCTTTTTTAGTTTGTCAATATCTTTAAAAAAATGTATAATAAGAAAAACGAGGTATAAAATGGAAAAAGAAGAATTAATAATAGGAAAAAAATATGAAATACATGGATACAAGCATAATAGTAAAATTCATAGAGCTTGGGATGAAGCTGTTTTGCTTGAAATACATGATGACTATCTGATATTTGGAAATGAGAAAACTAAAGTAACGGAGTCAGATGGTAGAACTTGGCGAACTAAAGAACCAGCGGTATTGTTCTTTTTTAAAGACAACTGGTACAATATAATAGGACAATATAAAAAAGATGGAATATATTATTATTGTAATATGGCGTCACCAATGATAATAGAAGAGAATACAATAAAGTATATAGATTATGATTTGGATTTACGTGTTTTCCCAGATGGAAGTTTCAAAGTGCTAGACCGCGGAGAATATAAGTATCATAAAAGTCTAATGAACTATTCACAGGATATAGATACAATATTGAAAGCAGAACTAACTAATCTAATAAATAAAGTTAGAACGAAAGAACTAGCCTTCGAACCTGGAACTGTTGAAAGATACTATGAAAAATACGTAGAATTAACCCGAAAACAGTGAAAAAAGTCAAAAAAGTGCAAAAAATGAAAAAAACGAAAAAAAAGTGTTCTTTTTTGTTGACTTTGCAAAATATATTTGATATATTAACAATGCAACTCAGAAATAGCAGCAAAAAATGATCTTTGAAAACTAAGCAAAACGTCAATTTTGAGTAGCTAGGAAAAATGAACAAACAAAAATAAAATAAATTTTATTGAGAGTTTGATCCTGGCTCA
>CAVAJX010000070.1:0-2042 GCA_963589235.1 bacterium
AAAGGAGAAAAATTATGGTAACAGGATTGATAATAGGAGCAGCAGCATTGGGATTATTTGGATTAGTTACTGCATTTGGCGATAGATATGAATGCAGTCCAGAAGAAGTACAGGAAGCTTGCGATGAACTATCCAATATATCAAATAACAGCATACAAGCCATAAGTGATGAAATAGGGAAAAATGTTACAATAATAAATAATGCAACATCTGGTTATGTAGATGTCACAAATATGAATACATATGCACCATTGGTGCAGGAAAGTATAACAAATTTAATAAGTGTGCTAGATAAACAGGCTCAAATGATAGAAGACTATAATAATGGAACCGTAGTTGAAAAGATGATGGGAACTGGAACTATGGCAATTCTTAATTTAACAGAAGGACTAGCAAAGTTTACCGAAGATATAGTAGATGCAGGAGCTAATATTCTATCTGGAGTAGGAACATTCTGCGGCTTCGATATGGAAGCAGTAGAATTATGGGCAGCAAAAGATCACGTAGGAGAATTTTTTGATGACGCATTTGAAAATGGTGCATTAAACTGGGTAGAAAAATATAGTATCTATTCACATGAATCAACAGCAGCAGAAATATTCAAAGGAATAGGAACTACCATTCCATATATAGCCTTAGCAGCAACAGGTGTTGGTATAGCTGTAGAAGCAGGTGTAGCAGGAGCAGCGGGATTTGGACGCGGATCAACAAATTATCAACAAGAACACCTGGTATATGATGCCAATGGAGAAGCTAGCTTTGATGACACATATAGTACTGGTTCAATGATGTGGGAAGGAACAAAGCAAGGAGTGTTAGATGCCGCAACAACCGTTCTTATGGATAAAGGCTTCAAAGCTATAGGAAAAGGTATATCTAAACTTAAAGCAGGAAAAGCTGCAGAAAAAGCAGTAGCAGAAAGTGCTGAAGCAGGTGCAAAAAAAGCACTCACAGAAGGTGCCGAAGCAGTAGCAGGAAGTGCAGATGACCTTACTAGAGCAGGAGAAAAAGCATTAGTCAAAAATACAGATAACCTTGCTGAAGCAGGAGAAAAAGCATTAGTCAAAAATACAGATAACCTTGCTGAAGCAGGAGAAAAAGCAGTCACAGGAAGTGCAGATAATTTATTAGAAGGAGCAACTAATAATGTTGATGATATTGCAAGAGGTATGACTGATGATGAAATAGCGTCATCTATATCTAAATTAAAAGAAACTGCTCAAAAAGATGGTACATTATTTGATTCAATTAAGGAAGGAACAAGTTTTAAGAATCCAAAATCAAGTTCTCCTTTAAACAATACTGGAAAGCTCAATTTAGCAACCCCAAAAGAAACACAAGAAATAATTGAAGGACTAGCAGGCCAAGGAAAAAAATTAGAATCTCTTGGTGGACTTGCAGATAATAAAAAAATAGTTCAGTTGCAGGATCAATTATATAAATTAAGGGCTGGTGGATTAGAAAAGAATGCATCAAAGATAGCTGCAATAGAAAAAGAACTGGATAACTATGTAGTAATGGTTGATAATAGTATGATAAAATCTTATACACCATCATTTGGTAAAAGTGCAGGTGTTACTTTTAATGGCGGTGCTGGATATGCATCAAGTATATATAAATCAGCAAATGCTAGCTATGGTGCATTTAAAAAAGGATTATTAAATTCTTCCGACGATATTGCAAAAATTAATATGCAATATGCGGGAACTGCGATAGATAATACAAAAATATATAAAATTGTAGACGCATCTACTTCAGCAAGTCCTAAAAGTCTCGTTCCATGGTCAGGAGGAGTTCCACAAGTAGCTCCAAAACCAGTCAGTCCATCAGTCGTACCTTCAGAAATTATTCCTAACAAAACTCCACCAATCGTACCTTCAAAAATTATTCCTAACAAAACGCCACCAGTATTACCATCTGGAGTAACTAGTAAAGCTCCTAAAAAGATGCTAGGATTAGCAGGAGTAATCGCAGCTGAAAAATCGTATGGAAATATAAAAACAAGCTACATACCAACTGATTTAGCAACAGATGATATAAAA
>CAVAJX010000071.1:0-3417 GCA_963589235.1 bacterium
AATTTGTAATAAGTTCTATTGCTTTAATAGGGCTTTTAATAGTGTTTATAAGTAGTTCACTAGCCAGTTTAACACCAGTATCAAGTGTAACTATTCCTTCAACTACATTAGCATATTCAAATACTGATGAAGGATCTTGGCAAATAACTAAGACTGCATCCTGGCTAAGTAAAGGGAAGGCTAGAATAAATATAAAACTAAACACAGTAGAAAAATTAAAGAATGATTATACTGATGTAATTTTAGTACTTGATACATCTGGTAGTATGTTAGGTAGTAAGTTAACTCAAGTACAAAATGATGTTAATGAACTTATTAATGATACAATACCTAATGGTAATAAGATAGCTTTAATTACTTTTAGTGATAGTGCGACTATTATAAATGATTTTACAGATGATTCAACTACCTTACAAGAAAGTATAAATAATATAACAGTATCAGGTGAGACAAATTATTACCAAGCTTTAGTAAAAGTAGATGAAATACTAAGTACTTATATAAAAGAAGATAATAAAAACTGTGTAGTCTTATTCTTAACAGATGGTCTTCCTACAATTGATACGCCTAATGAAGTAGGTGAATATAAGTATTTAAAAAGTAAATATGAATACTTAGATATTAATGGTATTCAGTATGAATTAGGTGATACTGTATTAACTGGTATTAAGAATATTACTGATAATCAGTTTATAGCTAATACTAGTAATTTAAAGAAGTTTTTATATAAAGCTTCTGTTGGTACAGCTAATTATGAAAAGTTAATTTTAACAGATTATGTAGATACTAATTATTTTAATTTAGATAATGTAACAGATATAACTACATCATCAGGTAGTGCCTCAATAAATAATAATAAAGTTACTTGGAATTTAGATAATTTAAAGTCAGGAACAGAAGCAGAACTTACAATTGATATAAATCTAAATAGTGACTTAATAGGAAAAGGCGGAATATATCCAACTCATACAGAAACTGATGTATATTATAAAATAGGTGATACATCTGTAACAGATGCTTCTACAAAAATAACAGTATTAAAAGATAATTATACCGTTAACTATGATATGAATACACCAGTAGGATGTACAGTATCTGGTGTACCTAGTTCAAAAACATACTCAGTATTTGATACAGTAACAGTAGATGATAGTACACCTACATGCGAAGGATATCAATTTAGTGAATGGAAAATAGTAACTGATGTAGATAAGGTTGGTACTAATAGATTTATAATGCCAGAGGCAGATGTCACAATAAAAGCTACATGGAAAAAACTAAGTGTTAATAAATCAATGGATGGTAAAATAGCTAAAGTACAAACACTATATAGATTAATAGCTGATAATTCGCTTGGATTAGATACAAGTGTTAGCTTTAGCTCAACACCGACTGATTCTAACTCAGGAGTATATACAATAGCTAGTACTGCCAATGATACCTATCCAGTTCATTACTACCGTGGAAATATAGATAACAATAATGTTTTATTTGCGGGATTCTGTTGGAAGATGGTAAGAACAACTTCAACAGGTGGAGTAAAACTTATTTATAATGGTACATACAATGAAACAAATAAATGTAATAATACAGGTACAGCATCTCAAATAGGTACGTCTAAATTTAATTCAAGCATCTCATCTCCAGCTGATGTTGGTTATATGTATGGTACAAGATATACATATAGTTCTTACAGTACAACAATTTCAAATAATGTTTTAAATACAAATTTAACTAGTTCTAGCTCAAACTATTACTATGGAGACTCAATTACATATTCTAATGGAACTTATACTTTACAGAATGCAGAGCAAAAATCCTGGTCAGATAATTATAGTAGTTTGACTGGATATTATACATGTCGAAGTACCTCTACGACTTGTTCAACAGTTTATTACATAGCCGGTTCAACTAGTAGTTATCAATATACAATATCTTTATCTGGAGGAGTAACTGATCCTGCAACACAAACTATAACATTGGGAAAAAGTGCAACTGATAATGGCGATGGTACATATAGTTTAACAAATGCCATATCCTTGAAAAAGTCTGACTGGTATACAAAGTATAGTACGTATAGACATTATTATATGTGTGAAGACTTGACTAGTACAACATGTGACGTCATGTATCCAGTCACATCAACTTGGAATTATCAGATTACTTATGATAGAACATTTAATTTCATATATGGAAACGATGTTACTTGGGATGGCACTAATTATACTTTGACTGATACATATACTTCTGTGAATACCTGGTCGACAGATAGAACTACGGCTGCTCAAAAATATCATTATACATGTTTTAATACAACAGGTGAATGTACTGAAGTATATTATATTACTGTTTTTTATGAGTATGATAGTCCATATATTTATTATCTAACATTATCATCTGGTAAAAATATAGAGGACGCAAAAGATGAGATGTTTACAAATACAACAGATTCTACTATTAAAAAGGCAATAGATGCTTGGTACAAAAACAATATGACTAACTATACAGAAAAGTTAGAAGACACAGTCTTTTGTAATGATAGAACGTTATATTCTGGTTCATTAGCCGGAAAGGACGTTGATGCCGGAACTAGTTATTCATCTTTTAGTGCTTCTGGCAGATATCATATCAAAAATAGTCCAACTGTAGAATGTCCAAATGAAAGCCGCGATGGTTTTACAGTATCAGCATCATCTGGCGGAAATGGTTCTTTAACTTATCCAGTTGGACTACTAACTGCAGATGAAGTAATGTTGGCAGGAAATACAGTTTCAAACAATAGATATTATCTGAATACTGGTCAATGGTATTGGACTTTATCACCAGGTGGGACTATGTCAAATTCATTTAATATTGGTGTTGCTTCTTTTGGTGGAATTGGGAACCCTCAAGTTTATTATTCATTTGGTGTACGACCTTCAATATCCCTTGCACTTGGTACAAAAACAACTGAAGGAATTGGAACTGTAGATGATCCTTTTGTTGTTGAATAAGATTAATTTTAAGGAAAGGTTTCTTTCCTTTTTATGTTGAATTTTGTCGAACGAATATCTTGACAAGTTTTGTCGAATTTGTAGATAAATTCTATTTCTTTACTTATATTATAGTAGAGAGGTGGATTCATGTTAGAAATGGATTTTGGTGTAGTTAAAGGGATGATTGTTGTAAAGTTAAAGGGTGAATTAACTAGTAATACTTTATATAAGTTTAATGATGGAGTAGATTATTTGTTATATAATCAGGGTATGCATTACTTTGTGTTTGATTTTAAAGATGTTGATAAAATTGAGAATGATATATTTAGTGAGTTACAAAGTAAAATATTTGAAATATTTTTAAATTGTGGAAAAGTAGTTATATATGGTATTAAGAATGTATTTAAAAATATTAAAGATAATAGACTTATTTATGTAAATG
>CAVAJX010000072.1:0-6578 GCA_963589235.1 bacterium
ATGATATTTTTTCCATACCATCTTTAAAATTTGTTAATTTGTGATTTTATCCTGAAATCACACTTCTTTTCTTGAAAATATTCAAAATAGTAGTATAATTATAAGCCGAGGTGATACGTATATGGCTAAGTATCTAGACTGTAAAAGTAATTATCAAAAAGAAAACATCAAAGAAGCTGCTGAATATATAAAACAAGGTAAATTAGTCCTTTTTCCAACTGAAACAGTTTATGGAATAGGAGCAAATGGACTAGATTATTCTGCTGTTAAAAATATATTTATTGCGAAAGGAAGAAAACAAGATAATCCTTTAATTTTACATGTTTCAAGTATTGACATGGTAGAAAGAATAGCTAAAGATATCAATGAAATTGAATATAAATTAATGGAAAAGTTTTTTCCAGGACCTTTAACTATAATTTTAAAAAGAAAAGATATAGTGCCTAATGTTGTAACTGGTAACTTAGATACAGTAGGAATAAGAATGCCTAGTAATGAAATAGCCCATGATTTAATAGAATTATCTAATACTCCAATTGCGGCACCTTCAGCAAACATATCAGGAAAACCATCTGGAACTAATATAGAAGATATCTTTAATGAACTTAGTGATAGAGTAGACTATATTATTGATGCTGGTCAAACTGATATAGGAGTAGAATCAACTGTAATAAGAGTAATAGATAATACCATTCATATTTTAAGACCAGGGAAAATCACTAAAGAAGATTTAGAAACTGTTGCGAAAGTAATAGTAGATTCTCATGTTTTAGGAGAAATAAAAGAAAATGAAAAAGTACTTTCACCAGGAATGAAATATAAGCATTATGCTCCAGATTCAAAGTGCTTACTAATATATAGTAAAGATAATAATAAATTTATCGATAAAGTAAAAGAACTAGAAAGTAAAGAAAATTGTCTGGTACTATGTAAAACATCAAATACCAAGTATTTTAAAAATACATTATCTTTAGGAGAAACTCTAGAAGAAATATCAAAGAATATCTTTACGCTTTTACGTAAAGTGGACGATTACAAGGCTGATCTAGTTATAATAGAAGGAGTTGAACCTACTGGCCTAGGTTTAGCTATTATGAATAGATTAATTAGATCTTGTTCACATAATTATTTGGAACTATTATAGAAATATAATGGTTTTTTCTTTTATTCATGATATAATTAATATAATAGAGGAGTAATTTATGAAAAAAAGATTTTTAAATAAAATAATATTAGTATTAATTTTAACCTTATCTGTAGCAGCAACCTGGCTATATGCAAATCCTGTGGACGTTGCTACTGATTCCGGATTTGACTCTAGCTATAGCGGCGGAGGCGGCGGTGGAGGAGGTGGAAGTTATTCATACGACCCTTCATCAAACGCACAAGATTGGGATGAATTAACGACGACAGAAAAAGTATTATCACTCATACCTGTGTGTTTATTTCTCATTGCATTCATCTGGATATATGTTCGCCTATCTCGTGCTCCTATTGCTGCTTTATCATTAGATAAAAAGAAAGCAATTTCTGAAGAACAATTCAGAAGTTACATAAAAGATGAAACAATGGAACAATTTATTTTAAATCGTTATCAAGACTACTTAGCAATTCAGTATGCTTGGATGGAATTTAAGTATGACACGCTAAGTAACAAAACAACGAATGAATTGTATAATCAATATCAAATGCAATTAGAAACATTAAAAGTAAAAGGTCAAAAAAATATCATGAAAGACTTTTTGTACACCGATGGTATGATAACTAATATTTCAAAAGTTAATAATCGAACAACTGTAACAGTTGAATTAATAACTAGTTTTTATGACTATATAATAAATGAAAATAGTCAAGCAATAATTAGAGGAACCGACAGAAAAAAAATAAGTATGCATTACCAAATGGTATTTATAAAAGATGAAAAAAGAGAAATGCCTACACACTGTCCAAACTGCGGAGCAAAACTTAAAAAGACAAGTACTAACGTTTGTGAATTTTGTAGAACAAAAATAACTAAAGAAACAGAAGATTGGCTATTATCAGAAAAAAAAGCTATTAGTCAACGATAATTAAACTCGAAAAAAAAGAGTAAAAATGTTATGAGTAATGAAAAAATAAAAAAATTAATTCTAGTAGTAGTTTTAAGTTTAACTGTAGCAGCAACCTGGCTATATGCCAATCCAAGAGATATTGCAACTGATTCAGGATTTGACACAAGTTATGACTCCGGAAGTAGTTACTCAGGATCATCAAGTAGTAGCTATGGTTCTAGTAGTAGCAATTACTCTAGTAGTAGCTATGGCTCTAGTAGTAGCCATGATTATAGCAAATGGAAAGATAAAAATAGAAACGATTCATCAGAATCTTCCAACTTAAGTTTCTGGGAATCAGAATTACTTATGTTTATTTGGACGAGTTTATTGAGTTCGGTAATTTTTGCATTATGGCTTCTTATCAGCCCAGGAACGCGAAATGAATTATTAGCAGATATAAAAAGAAGAAAAGAAAGAAAAGAACAAAGAAAAGAACAAAGAAAAAAACAACAAGAAAGAGAAAATTCAATCAATATAATGTTTCAAAAATACGTAAAAGAAGAGTCTAAAAAAGTATTTATTTTCAAACGCTATCAAGATTATATAGATATTCAAAACGCATGGATGAACTTTGACTACGATACTCTAAAAGCTAAAACGACAAATGAATTATATAATCAATATCAAATGCAACTAGAAACATTGAAAGTTAAAGGTCAAAAAAATGTTATGAATGACTTTAAATATATTGATGGTAAAATACAAAGTATCATAAAAAGAAATAATAAAATTATAGTGACAGTAGAAATAGTAACTAAATTCCATGATTATATTATTGAAGAAAGTACAAATAAAGTAGTAAGAGGGAACACAAGGAAAAAGGTAAAAATGTTTTATAAAATGAAATTTGTAAGAGATATAAATGTAGATCAAATAACACATTGTCCAAACTGTGGAGCAGAAGTTAAAAATGCAGCAACAGCAGAATGCGAATTTTGTAAAACAATTATAACTAAAGGGTCAGAAGAATGGCTTCTAGTAGAAAAAGAATGTCTTAGTCAACTATAATTAAACTTATAATAAGGAGTAGAAACGTTATGAATAATAAAAGATTAAAAAAAATAATTCTAGTAGTAGTTTTAGTTCTAACTGTATCGGCAGCTTGGCTCTACGCGAATCCCAAAAATGTTGCGACTTATTACGATTTTGTTTATGAATACAATTCTGGAGATGGTGATGTATATCCTGAGACATCAAATGGAACTGAAGAGGTATCACAAGTACCTTCTATAGAGAAAAAAGATACTTCTAAAAACGACAAATCTGATAAGTATTCTAGTGATCTATCAAAGGAAGATTTTTATCCTTATATAATAACTTTTGTTTTACTAGTACTTCTGATACCTATAAAAAAATATGCCGCCAAGAAAGAAGCAAAATGGAGAAGCTTTCGTTTAGCAGGGTCATTTGAAAATCGAAAATATGATCCTAAATTAAGTCTAAATCCAAAGTTATTTTCCAAGTATATTCACGATGAAACAGAAGAACAATTTCTCTTAGATCGTTTTCAAGATTACATAACGATCCAAACTGCTAGAATGAATTTTGATTATGACGCTATAAACGCTAAAACAACGGATGAAATGTATAATCAATATCGTATGCAACTAGAGATGATAGAAAAAAAGCATCAAAAGAAAATTATGAAAGATTTTACTTTTGTAAATGGTAGAGTTGTAGAAATACAAAAAATAGAGGATCAAACAATTTTAACTATGCAAATGAATGTTAAATTTTGTGATTATATTATAGATGAAAAGACAAAAGAAATTGTCTTTGGTAAAAGGGATGAAAAAATATCTGTATACTACTTAATGGTATTTGTAAGAAATGATAAAAAAAATACCATTACAAAATGTCCAAATTGTGGAGCTGAAATAAAAAAGGGTGCTGATACTTGCGAATTCTGTAGGTCTAAAATAACTAAAGAGTCAGAAGAATGGCTTCTAGCAAGAAAAAGAAGTACAGTATAATAAATATAATAGATACAAGGAGAGATAAAAATGGATAAAAAATTTAATGAAACAGAGTTTTTAAGCAAGGTAAGTAATACTTATATAATGATTTTAACTGCGATTATGACTGATAATATTAAAAGAGTAGAACATAAAATTAGTCCAAGTGTTAAGGAACAACTATTAAAGATTACAGAAGAATTAAATAGTAAAAATTTACGTCAAATGTATGATGAATTAAATGTAAAAAATATAGTAATAAAAGATAAATGTGAAAAAGAAGATCATTATGAAATAACCGTACTATTAACATCCAGATATATGGATTATCAAGTGGATAAAACAACAGGAAAATATGTATCTGGCATAAATACAGAACGTGTAGAAAAAGTACACTATTTAACATTCAGTAAAATAAAGGATGCTAAAGAAATAGGAATTATAAAAGAATGTCCAAACTGTGGTGCAAGTATAGATTCTAATAATACTGGAATATGTCCATATTGTAGGTCAGTATATAATTTAAAAGACTATGATTGGATTTTAATAAAAATGAATTAAAGGAGAAGCCTATGCTAAAAGTAGAAAATATTACTAAAGAATTCACCAAGAAAACATCAGAGAAAGAAACTATTACTTTTTTAGCTGATGATAATATTTCTTTTACCGCAAAGCCTGGAGAAGTAGTAGGAATTCTAGGACCAAATGGAGCCGGTAAAACAACATTACTAAGAATAATTGCTGGTATCATGGAACCTAGTAAAGGAACTGTTACAATAGATGATAAAACATACAAAAAAGACTCTATCACAATAAAAAAAGAAATAGCCTATCTATCTGGCAATACAAAATTATATAAAGATATTTCACCATATGAATTATTAGAAATGACTGCTTCATACTATGGTCTATCTAAAAAAGAATATCAAAAAAAGATAGAGGAAATTAGTAATAAATTTAATATGACATCTTTTCTTCATCAAAGAATAGGAACTCTTTCTACAGGTCAATATCAAAGAACTAGTATTTCAAGATGTCTAATCCATAATCCAAAATACTATATTTTAGATGAACCAACATCAGGACTAGATGTCATATCTAGTAAAACTATAATAGACTTTATTAAAGAAATGAAAAAAGAAAATAAATGTATTTTATATTCAACTCATTATATGGAAGAAGCAGAAAATATTTGTGACAAAATAGTCATGATAAATAAAGGTAAAATAATTATAGAAGGTAGTAAAGAAGAAATATTTAAGAAAACAAAAACAACTAATTTAAGAGATAGTTTCTTTGCTTTAGTAGGTGATAACTATGAATAAAAATAATATTAAAATTACTATTAAAAAAGAATTAAGATCAATATTTCGTGACAAAAAAACAGTCGCTTTAATTCTTTTGTTCCCATTACTAATTGCCTTCTTTGTTTTTTATTTATCAAGTACATATGAAAATAGTGTTAATGATCAAAAAATATATACTGTTGCTATAAACTATGAACCTAATGAAATAGAAACCAAACTAATAAAAGAAAATCAATTAAAAATTAAAAAATATTCAGACTTAAAAAGTATGGAAGAAGCCTTTAAAAATCATGATGTATCTACTTATGTCTATTATGATGAAGAAGAAAATAAGTACACTATATATTCAGATGAAGGAATGGATGGTATGTCTTCTGTTGAATATGTAACTGCTTATTTAAGTCAGTATAATAACTATATAGGTGATGAATATTTAATAAATAAAGATATTGATCCAGAAGAAGTATATAATAATTTTTCTATTGAAACAAAGTACATAGAAGGAGAAAACTATCTACTAGAAACAATTCTTTCTATTGCCTTTACTTATATAATTATTGCTGCATCTATGGCTGCATCTACTACCGCAACCAGTGCAACAGCTGTCGAAAAAGAGCAAGGAACATTGGAAACAATTTTAACTTTCCCAGTAACCAGTAAAGAATTAATTACCGGCAAGTATCTCGCAACATCAATAATGAGTCTGTTCTCGTCTTTATTTGGCTACATTATAACTATTGGAAGCTTGATAATCGTAAAAGGAAAATATAAAATATATGATGATATAAGTTTATTCTTTACCTCAGAAAATATCATAATAGGAATCATAATATGTATAGCGGCATCTCTTCTAATATCTGGCTTAGCTATAGCTCTAACAGCTAACACAAAAAGCTACAAAGAAGCTCAAATAGCCAGTCAAATTTTAACATTTATTACTTTAGTACCAATGTTTATATCTATGTTAAATGTTGAAATAATAAGTAAACTATATTATATGATACCAATATTATCACATGTTCAACTATTAATGGATATTTTTACAGTTAAGGTCAATTACTATAATGTTATTGTTTGTCAAGCCTCATCAATTATAATTTCAATTATCATTATAAAAATAATTGTAAAACAATTTAAGTCAGAAAAAGTACTTTTCAATTAAAATAAATGTGTGAAAAATTAGGGAAAATGTTACATAAATAAAATTAAATAATTAGGGAAAA
>CAVAJX010000073.1:0-4152 GCA_963589235.1 bacterium
TAATGGCCTCTTTAAATATTAATAATTTTACGGATGAAATAGAAAAAGATCTAACAATAGTTGTCTTTCTAGACAAAGATGCAGATGCGAGTGACATAAAAGATGTCAAAAGAGAATTAAATAAAATATCCAATGTTGATAAAATAACTTTTACTTCAAAAGAACAAGTAAAAAAACAAATGATGGAAGAATCAGAAGTATTTGCTAAAGTACTAGATGGATACGATGAAGGAGAAAGTCCTCTAAAAGATACTTATCAAGTAAAAGTAAAAGAAATAGAAAAAATAAAAGTAACAGCTGATAAAATTAAAAAAATTGATTCAGTATCAGTTGTACGATATGGAGAAGGAATGGTAGAAAAATTAGTATCAGCCTTTGACTCAATAAAAAATGTAACATACGGTGTAGTAATAGCATTAATAGTAGTTACCGTATTCTTAATTGTTAATACTATAAAGTTAACAATATCAGCTAGAAAAAGAGAAATAGGTATCATGAGATTAGTAGGAGCAAGTAACTTTACTATTAAAACCCCATTTATAATTGAAGGTATGATACTTGGTATATTAGGTTCTATAGTACCAGTAATATTTACTACATACGGTTACATGGCATTCTATAAACACTTTGATGGTTACTTATTCTCACAATTAATAGTTTTAATAAAACCAGAACCATTTATATATACAACTTCTCTAATGGTAATAATAATAGGAATCTTAGTAGGTATGATTGGTAGTGCAAGTGCTGTTAAGAAATACTTAAAAATATAATGAAAAAAACAAAGATAGTATCAGTAACAATAATAATTGCTCTTTTAATGACACTTGTAGCACTACCGATTAATACAAGTGCTAAAACAATAAAGCAATTTGAAGAAGAAGTTGCAAAGTATACTAAAGAACTTCAAGACAAAAAAGACAATTTGGCAAAAAATGATGCTGAAATTGCTCAAATAAGAAGTAAAATATCTAATATTGAAAAGCAAATATCAGCAGCCGAAGAAGAAATTAAAAGTTTGCAAGATGAAATTGAAAAAAGTAATGAAGAGATAAAAGAAAAAGGTGAAGAAAGTAAAAGAATAATAGAATATTATCAAATCTCAAACGGGGATAATGCTTACTTAGAATATGCCTTTGGCGCAACTGATATTACAGATATGATTTATAGATTATCAGTTGTAGAACAATTAACTGAATATAACGATAATTTAATTAAGGAGTTAGAAGAGTTAATTGAAAAAAACAAGTCTCAACAAAAAGAATTAGATGGGAAGAAAAAAGAATTGAATTCACTAAAAGAAAATCTAGAAAGTGAAAGATCAAAAATAGAGATCGATTCTATGGCTATAAGAGAAACAATGCCAACAATAGAAGAACAAATTAAAGCTGCTCAAGCAAACGTAACATATTATAAAAAATTAGGCTGTGGCTCAACTGAAGATATTCAAGCTTGTCAATATCGAATTCAACAAGCATCTGGAGGAAGTTCAACTCCTAGTGCTAATGGATTCTATAGACCTATTGAATATGGATACATTACTCAAGGATATTATGGCTATGGCGGTCACTTAGGAATAGATCTTTCTAGCTCTGATAAAGCAATAGCAGTTTATCCTATCGCAACAGGAACAGTATTTAAAATTTATTACGACAACTGCAGTTCAAATAACTGTAGATATGGATGTAATGGTAGAGCACTTGTTGTTAAAATAAGACATAACGTAGGCGGAAAGTATGTATACTCCACATACGCACACTTAAGAAGTTTTGGTTCTATAACTGAAGGACAAGTAGTAACACCATTTACTATCATTGGCTACATGGGAACAACAGGATGTTCAACAGGACCACATTTACATTTGGAATTAACAAGTTGTGACTGGAACAAAGGAGGAGGATGTACTTGGGAAACATATCAAAAAAGTACAATAAACCCAACCAAGTATGTTACCTTCCCATCAAGATGGAATAATCGTTAAAAGTATATAGAAATATATACTTTTTTTAGAAAAAAATGAACATGTTATCAAAAAAAGGTTGACAAAAGCAAAATGACATGATACCATCAAAATGAATTTGAAGAGAGAGGAGTGAGAATATGATTATAAGAGTAACCTATAAAATGAAAAAAGAAAGAAGTAATGATGGCCAATTTGGGAATAAATGTATTCTCACTTGTTTTTAATATATAAAAATCAAGAGGTCATTAGGTCTCTTTTATTATGCAAGAAAGGAAGGATATAATGAAAAAAGCAAGTAATTTTAGAATATTATGGCGATATTTAAAAGAAGATAAAATTAAATTAATCATTTATATATTATTAATATTATGTACATATTTACCAGTACTATTTGCTGCATATTTCTGGGGAAAAGCCTTAGAGTATCTTATTTTAAAAGATATATATAATTTTGCTAAATATCTAATTTTTTGGGAAGGTATCTATATATTAGTATTTTCTATATTACAAGTACCAACCAATAAGTTATATAATTATTTAGAAATAAAATTTATTCAAAATGTCAGTATGGATTTATACAAAAAAATCGATTCATTACCAGCAAAAGCTTTTGAAGATATAGGAGTTGGTGAGTTTATTAATAGACTTTATAACGATCCAGATAGAGTAATGGAACTTTTAGCGAAACTTATAAAGCTTACTTGTAAAAGTCTAGCTGTCGTAATTATTTTATTTTTAGCATTTTCTATATCATTTGTTATAGGTATAGAAGTAATAGTTTTCGGATTTGTCATGGGATTCATTTCAACTAAGTATTTCCCTAGAATTAAAAAGACTCAAGAAGAAATAAAAAAGCAGTCTGATGCTTATGTTAAAGTCGCAACAGAAAACATTACAGGTATCAGAGAAATAAAATCTTTAGGTATAAAGAAGAATATTGAAGAAAATATTAAAAATCAATTATCAGGCCTATTTGCAAGTACTAAAAAAATTAAAAACTATGAGGCTTGGTATTATAGTTTAAATAATTTAAGTTACTTTATATTACAATTAATAATTTTATTTACGGCTGGATACTATTTTATACAAGGTAGGATTACATACGCTACATTTATTATGCTAGAAATGTATATCTGGCGTATTGATGAAGTGGTTGAAAGTATTTCGGAATTTGGTGTTAGCTACAATAAAGTAATAGTATCTCTAAAACGTATAGGGGAAATAATCGATAATAAATTGTATGAAGATGAGAAGTTTGGCGACAATGTATTAGTTAACAACAAAGGAGTAATCGAATTTAAAAATGTAAAATTTAAATATTCTGAAGAAGAGGACTATACATTAACTGGTCTAAACTTAAAACTATTACCAAATAAAAAGATAGCTGTAGTAGGAAAATCAGGCAATGGTAAATCAACTATTTTCAATTTATTATTAAGATACTTTGATACAACTAAAGGAGAAATATTAATAGATGGTGTAAATATAAAAGACTTAACCGAAGAATCTTTAAGAAACAATATTTCAATTATAAGACAAGCACCATTTCTATTTAACTTATCAATTATTGATAACTTTAAACTAGTAAAAAAAGATGTAACTTTAAAAGAAGTAAGAGAATACTGCAAAAGAGCTTATATTGATGATTACATAATGTCCTTACCAAAGAAATATGACACCGTAATAGGAGAAGGTGGAATTAATTTATCAGGTGGACAAAAACAACGTTTAGCAATTGCTAGAACACTTATGTTAAATACTAAAATAATTCTATTTGATGAAGCAACTTCTGCTTTAGATAATGAGTCTCAAGAATATATAAAGAAAACTATAGATAATTTAGTGAAAGATCATACAGTAATAATTGTAGCTCATAGATTATCAACAATTGTAGATGCAGATGTTATAAATATAATCGATAAAGGTAAACTAGAATCATTTGGTACTCATGATGAGTTACTAAAGAAATCAAAAGTATATCAAACGCTCTACTCAAATGAAACTTCAAATTCAATAGAATAAACAACAATAATATTATGTAACATTATTAAAAAAATTATAAGAAAGAATGATAGATTACTATATCAGTCTTTCTGTCTAAAAATGACAAAATACACAACCAAGTCGTCAAATCTGTGAATAATTAGCAAAAATGTTACATTAAAATTAAAATAATAATTAGGGAAAAT
>CAVAJX010000074.1:0-27051 GCA_963589235.1 bacterium
AAAATCTTAATCACTTTTTTGTATGCCTACTATACTAGGCTGTGAATAGTAACTGAAATCAAGAAAATTATATAAAATCTATAGTATACATTCAAAACAAAAGTAGAATATAAATATATATTTATTACATTTTTATTATATATCTAACTTGGTATAAATTACCAGCATTTAGTCTATTGACAAACATTTGTTTGTAATTTATTATAGTAAGACAAGATTATTAATTTACGCCATATCTATAATTCTTTTAGGTAAGGGTAATAACATAATCAGTTAAGTTCAACCTAAAGCGACAAATTTATTTATCTTTTATCCTATTACTTATGATAAAATAAAACTAGAGAAGGAGATGTTGTTCATGTATATTCCATTATTTAATAAAAGCAACTACACATTACTATCAAGTTTATTAAAAATAAATGATTTAATAGAATATGCAAAGAAAAATAACCTTTCCTGCATAGCTCTAACTGATACAAATATGTATGGAACAATGGAGTTTATAAAAAAGTGTGAGAAAAATGATATCAAACCAGTTGTTGGACTTCATATTATATTAGATGATTATAATCTTATTCTTTTAGCAAAGTCATATCAAGGATATAAAAGTCTTATCAAATTATCAACAATTCAAAATGAGAAAAAAGTAACAGAAGTTGACTTAAATAAATATAATTCTGATGTGATATGTCTTTTGCCATATGAATATAAAGGATTATTTACAAAACTAAAAGATATTTATTCATCAATTTATTTAGGATATAGAAATAAACAAGAAGAAAAAGAAACTTCAAAAATAACAAGCAATATAGTTTTCCTAAGAGAAAATCTAGCTTTATCTAAAACAGATTTAAAATATCTTCCATATCTATATCGAATAAGAGATGGAAAAACAATTAGTGAAGAGATGATTTATGATATTGATAATCATGAATTAAATATTGATAATATATTGGATTTAACAAGTAATACAGGATTAGTTAATACAATTAAAATTGCTAATAGTTGTAACTTAGAGTTTCCAAAAGCAGTTAATCTTTTGCCAGAATATGAGTGTGATGATCCAGAAAAATATCTATTTGAACTTTGTAAAGTAGGTCTAGCCAAAAGACTAAATAATAATGAAATACCTGCTAATTATAAATCACGATTAACTTATGAGTTACAAACAATTAATACTATGGGCTTTCCAAATTACTTTTTAGTAGTTTATGACTTTATTAAATTTGCCAAGAAAAATAAAATTCTTGTAGGTCCTGGAAGAGGAAGTGCTGCAGGATCTTTAGTAGCTTATTCTTTGGGCATAACAGATATTGACCCTATAAAATACGATTTATTATTTGAAAGGTTTTTAAATCCAGAGAGAAAAACAATGCCTGATATTGATACTGACTTTCCAGATAATCGTCGTGGTGAAGTAATAAAATATGTCATTGAAAAATATGGAGAAAAAAGAGTATCCGGTATAGTTACCTTTGGTACTTTAGGAGCAAAACAAGTAATAAGAGATGTATCAAGAGTTTTAAATATTCCTAGCTACAAAGTTGATAGTTTATGTAAATTTATTCCAGGTTTTACAAAAGACAAATTAAAAGACTTCTATACTAAAAATCCTTCCTTCAAAGCTAGAATTGATAGTGATACAACGCTAAAAATTATGTATGATATCGCAACAAGATTAGAAGGTTTTCCTAGACATACCTCATCTCATGCTGCTGGAATTATTATGAGTAAAGTAGATTTAGATGAAGTTGTTCCTTTAACAACAGGTGATGGAATGTATCTAACAAGTTATTCTATGGAATACTTAGAGGATTTAGGACTATTAAAAATGGACTTTTTAGGTCTAAAAAATCTAACAATTATAGATAATATAATAAATGATATTAAAACCTATACTGGAAAAACTATTGAGTTTTCTAAGATTCCTTTAGATGATAAAGAAACCTTAAAAATATTTGAAACGGCAAATACATCAGGAATATTCCAATTTGAGTCAACTGGTATGAGAAACTTTTTAGTTCGTCTAAAACCAAACTCATTTGAAGATATCTTTGCCGCTATAGCGTTATTTAGACCAGGTGCCGCTATCAATATTGATTCATATATTAGAAGAAAACATAATGAAGAAAAAGTAGAGTACCTAGATAAATCATTAGAAAGTATTACTAAAAACACTTATGGAATTTTAGTATATCAAGAACAAATAATGCAAGTTGCTAGAGTATATGCAAACTATACATTAGGAGAAGCTGACATCCTAAGAAGAGCCATGAGTAAGAAAAAAGTTGACCTATTAAAAAGTGAAGAAGAAAAGTTTATTGCTAAAAGTGTTAAAGCTGGACATAGTAGTGAGCAAGCTAAACAAATATTTAACTTAATTCTAAACTTTGCTGGATATGGATTTAATAGATCACACTCAGTTGCTTATTCATTAATAGCTTACAAAATGGCTTACCTAAAATGTCATTATAAAACAATTTTCTTTGCTAATCTTCTAACAAATGTCATTGGTAGTGAAACAAAAACTCATGAATACATCATGGAAGCAAAAGCTAATATGATTGAAGTGGAAAAACCAAGTATTAATGAGTCAGGAAATAAATATCTTGTAAAGAATGATAAAATAATCTGCCCAATATCTAACATTAAATCTATTGGTACAGTAGTTACAAGTAAAATAGAAGAAGCAAAAAAGTCTGGCGATTTTATTGATATATATGACTGTTTCAGTAGGTTATATATAGCCGGTCTTGGTAAGAAAAACTTAGAGGTTTTAATATATGCTAATGTCTTTAAAAAATTCAATTATAATAGAGCGACACTAGTTTACAATTTAGATAATTTATTTAACTATGCTGAATTAACTAAAGACATTGAGCCGGATTTAGTTATGAAGCCAGAAATTGAGTTACAAAAAGAATATCGAGAAGATTTTCTACTAGAAAAAGAAAAAGAAGTCTTTGGTTTCTATCTATCATCACATCCAACTACAATGTATAAAAAAGATAATCCATATTGCATAGAATTATCTGAAGTTGAAAAATACTTCTCTAAAAAAATAGACACTCTAATTTTAGTTGATAAAATAAAAGTTATAAGTACTAAAACTGGTGATAAAATGGCCTTCTTAACCGGCTCTGATGATACAAGTACAATGGAATATACATTATTCCCTAAAATATATAAAGAACATAGTAACATAAAAGCAGGTGACTTACTAAAAGTAAGAGGTACCGTAGAAAAAAGATTAAATCAATATCAAATAATAGTAGAAAGAATAAAAGATTTACGTCTCTCAGGTGAAGAAAATGCAAAAAAATAAAAATAAAGTTGTTTATTTAACCTCAGCAATAGTATTGCTAACAGATCAAATTGTAAAACTATTAATTAAAACTAATATGAGTTTAAATGAAGAAATCAGTATAATACCAAATTTCTTTTCAATTCAATATTTAAAAAATACAGGAGCTGCCTTTTCTATATTAGAAAATCAAACAATACTTCTTGCAATAACAAGTATTATCTGTATAAGTGTAATAATTTACTACCTAAAAAAAGAAGAAACTTTAACTTCACCAATGTCTTTATCATTTGGATTAGTACTAGGTGGAATACTTGGCAACTTAATTGACAGAATTGCTTATCAAGGAGTTGTTGATTTTCTTTCATTTAAAATATTCAATTACAACTTTCCTGTTTTCAACATTGCTGATATTGGAATAACCATTGGTGTATTCTTACTAATAATAATCTACATATCAAGAGATATAAAAAAGTAATGAAAGGAAACTATTATTATGACTAAATATAAAAAAATGGCGTGATCTAGAAATAAATCCTAAAGATATAAATACTAAGCTTGGAAAAATAACCAAAACAATCAATTACTATCCAGCTGGTAATGACGTTATAGAATGTGTAATTGAAAATAACAATGAAAAAAGAAATGCAGTACTAAAAATAGAACGCAGTAGAGTTAGCGACTTTGTTCAAGAAAAAGAAAATATCAACATATTACAAAAAAATAAATACTACGAAAAAGTTCTTAAAGTTTTAGATTTAGTAAAACATCAAAATAAAAACTGCCTTTTTCTAGAAAAAAGAACAGGTAATAAATTATCAGAAATCTTTAAAAAAGATAATTCTAAAAAAGAAGATTATTTATATAAATATGGAAAAGAACTAGCTATAATACACAAAATACCAAAGAGCCAATTTAAAGATTCATATCAAAGAGATATAAATTGCATTGTAAAAACAGAAATAAAAGAATTACAGCCTTACGTTAGATATCTAAGTAAAAATCAAATAGAAACAAACAAAGATACTTTTATACATGGTGATTTTCACTATGGAAATATCCTATGGTATAAAGGAAAAATAAACACAGTTTTAGACTTTGAATATTCAGGTAAAGGATTAAAGAACAAGATATTGCCTGGGCAACAGTTTTAAGACCAGGACAAAAGTTCATGGATAACATTAATGATATAAAAATATTTTTATCTGGATACAAGGAAGAATTAAGTTTTAATTTTGATAATTATCTTTGGTGCTTAATTAATTGTTACAGCCATTTTTATAACATGAATAGTAATAATAAAGAGTATTGCACAAAAATACTAGAACTATCAGAACAAATATCCAAAGAAAATAAAAAAGACATTCTTTAATAAAATTATCTTATATGTTAAAATATTACAACGAGGAGGTTTAGTATGATTATCGTAGAAGAAGAAATACAAACAAGGATAGATTCTTATCTAGCTACTAAACTAGATATTTCTAGAAGTAAAATTCAAAAACTAATCAAAGAAGGAAAAGTACTAGTAAACGATAAAGTGATAAGTGCAAATTACCTTGTTAAATTAAATGATCAAATACAAGTAAATGATGAGCTTAATTATGAGATAAGTGTTGAGCCAGAAAATATACCATTAGATATAGTTTACGAAGATGATGACCTTTTAGTCATAAACAAGGCTTCTGGTATGGTAGTTCACCCAGCACCTGGTCATTACACAAACACTCTAGTTAACGCTTTATTATATAGATTCAATATAACATCAGGTGACAAGATGCGTCCTGGAATAGTTCATCGATTAGATAAAGATACATCTGGTCTTATGTTAGTTGCTAAAAATGAAGAAACACATGAAAAACTATCAAAAATGATCGGAAATAAAGAAGTAGAAAGACGTTATTTAGCCATCACAACAGGTGTAATAAAAACAGATACAGGAACAATAGATGCTCCAATCGGAAGAGACCAAAGAAATAGACTTAAAATGCAAGTTACAGATGTAAATGCCAAAGAGGCTATAACTCATTTCAAAGTCCTAAAAAGATATAAAGCTAATACCTTAATTGAATGTATTCTAGAAACTGGTAGAACACATCAAATAAGAGTACATTTAGCTTATATAAATTATCCTATTGTAAATGATCCATTATATGGAAAAGAAAAAAATTGTACAGAGTTTGGTCAAATGCTCCATTCTAAAAGTATCAGATTTAATCATCCAAGAACTAATAAGGAACTTTATTTTGAAGTTGAGCCATCAAAAGAATTTAAAGAAAAATTAGAAGAATTAGAAAACGAAGAATAAAACTACAAAGTATTAATTACATATATAGTTAAAGCTAAAATAGAAGCAAATAACGAAAAGAGTACGTAAGGATCCAAAAACTTACTACTTTTTTCTCTTAAGTTATTAGTTTCATGATATAAGAATAAACAAGATATAAATATCGCAACAGTATCAACAAATGCTAAAAAGTTATTTTTAAGACCAAAAAATATTAAAGTATAAGCCTGATTAAATATATAATTAAGAAGTAGAGCAGTCTTATAAGATTTAGGAATCTCTTTCCATTTATAATTAGTTACAACGCCATAAATACTTATCGCAATAAAAATATAAAGAATTGTCCAAATTATTCCAAAGAAACCTTTAGGTGGACAGAAAAACGGTAATTTTATAGTATCAAAATAACTATAATCAACAGGAACCATATTAGTAAGAAACCAAGGAGCTAAGCATAATACAAAAATAAGAATTTTTTTCAACAAAATAATCACCTCTTTTTTTATTTTATGTTTTAGTATATAATATTATTAACTTATTTAGGAGGGAAACATGGAAGCAGAATTAGAACTAGATGATAAAAATATAATGGTTATGAAATTGCTTCATTACTTTATAACAGAAAAAAACTATAATCCTATAATTCTTCAAGGCGTAGAAAATGAAATCTGGCTAGAAAACCTAAATGAAGATTATAAAGTAGTTCGTATAGTATCTGGTTATATTCATAATGATGCGCAATTTGATTTTGATAAATTTAAAACAAAAAGAATAATAAAGAAGATACGTAAAAAAACATTTTCACTTAGCATGAATGTTTTCAGTATATTTCTAAACTTAGGAGAAAATGTTACCGAAAATTTAAATGAAAATCCAAACGCTATATGTGTAAAAATAGATGATGAAGCTGATTTTAATAAGAATGATGTATTAAATAAAGCCTTCCCAGATTTAAATAAAAAATTGAAATTTACTGAAAAAGGAATGGAACTATTTATGAAAATAACTAATGATATAAATAAACATAATCAAGAAGATGCTAGAAAAGTAGAAAGTGTTTTCAAAATAAAAAAACCAATAATAACTTATACATTAGTTATTATAAATATTTTATTATATGTAATACCTATAATTTTAGGAAATTACGATGAATTAATAAGTAAGTATAGTATTTATGGGCCAAGTATAAGAGCTGGTGAATATTATCGACTTATAACAGGAACATTTCTTCATGCTGGTATATTCCATTTACTATTCAACTGCTATGCATTATCAATTATTGGTAGTCAATTAGAAAGCTTTTTAGGAAAAACAAAATATATAATAATTTATTTATTTTCCGCTATCATTGGCTCACTTTTCTCAATAACATTTGCTGGTAATTACTATTCAGTTGGAGCATCAGGTGCTATCTTTGGCCTTATGGGCTCACTAGTTTACTTTGGCTATCACTACAGAGTTTATTTAGGAAATGTAGTAAAAAGTCAAATTATTCCATTAATATTAATGAACTTAGGAATTGGTTTCTTAACACCAGGTATTGATAATTCGGCTCACATTGGTGGCCTAATTGGTGGAGCTCTAATAACTATTGCTTTAGGAGTAAAAGATAAAACTACAACATTTGAAAAAGTAAACGGTCTAATAGTAACACTATTGTTCTTAGCATTTGTAATATACATGGCTTTTGTTTATTCTGTATAGAAAATATTGTCATGGAAACAAATAAATGTTAAAATAAAATTATAAATAAGATGAGGTGATTAGATGTCACAAGATAAAACAAGTTTGTTTGAAGTTAAAAGTATTGATACTGAATTAACTCGTGATATTTTACATGAAGTTTATGAATCATTAAAAGAAAGAGGTTACAATCCTACCAATCAAATTGTTGGATACTTAATTTCTGGTGATCCTGGATATATTTCTAGCTATAAAGATGCTAGAAACAAAATTCAAGAAATTGATAGAGCTAAGATTGTAGAAATTCTATTAACAGAGTTTCAAAAACAAAAATAATGAAATATTTAGGACTTGATTTAGGAAGTCGTACTTTAGGAATGGCAATTAGTGATAACACTGGTCTAATCGCGACTAGTTATAAAACAATTCGACACAATGAAGAATATGAAAGATTACTATCCGAAGTAAAAACTATTGTTGAAGAATTAAAAATAGACGCTATTGTCTTAGGCTTTCCTAAAAATATGAATAATACTATAGGACCAAAAGGTGAACTTAGTTTATCATTTAAAGAACAACTTGAAAAAATTGTTGATATTCCTGTTTATTTACAGGATGAAAGACTAACAACAAAGAGTGCAACTGATGCCTTAATTATGGGAAATGTATCCCGCAAAAAAAGAAAAAAAGTAGTTGATAGCTTAGCTGCTACCATCATACTACAGACTTATCTGGATAAGAAAGGAAGATAAAATGAAAGATAATAAATTTACAATGATTGATGAATCAGGTCAAGAAAGAGAATATGATGTTCTATTTACCTTTGAAAGTGAAGAGACAAATAAAAATTATATTGCATATACTGATAATACTAAAGATGAAACTGGAAACGTAGAAGTATATGCTTCAACTTATGATCCGGAGGATCCAAATAGTAGATTAGAACCAATTGAAACTGAAAAAGAATGGAAAGTAATTGAAACAATTCTAGAAACATTACAAGAGGAAGTAAGAAAAAAAGTTCAAGATGAAAATAACGAGCAATAGCTCTTATTTTTATTGAAAGGGAGAATTATGGCAGTGAGAAAAAGACCCAAACCATTACTATTTGTTTTAATAGTGCTTGTTGTAGTAGTAATTGCTTCATTAAGTATCATATCCTACTTAAAGTCACCAGTTGATTCAAAAGATGACAATATAATACAAGTAGAAATACCAGCAGGATCAAGAACATCTACAATAGCTAAAATATTAAAAAATAGAAACCTAATTAAAAGTGAAACTTATTTCAAAGTATATGTAAAAATACACAACATTAAAAGTCTTAAAGCTAGTACGTATGATTTAAAAAAGAGTATGTCACTACCAAGTATTATAAATATATTAGTAGAAGGAAATAACTATAATCCTAATGCTATCAAATTAACTTTTAAAGAAGGAAAAAGAGTAACAGATTATATAGCGTTAATTGCTGATAATACTAATAATACAAAAGAAGAAGTCGAAAAAGTATTTGCTGATACAACATACTTAAATGAATTAATTACTAAATACTGGTTTTTAACAGATGAAATATTAAATAGCGAAATATATTATCCATTAGAAGGATACTTATTTCCAGATACATATTATTTTAATGATAAAGATGTAACCGTTTCTAAAATAATTGAAACAATGCTAGATGAAATGGAAAATAAATTAAACGATTATAAAAACAAAATAAATAATAGTCAAATGACAACTCATGAAATATTAACTTTAGCGTCTATTATAGAAAAAGAAGGAAAGACAGGAGATTTTAAAGATATTTCTTCAGTTTTTCATAATCGTTTAAACATATCTATGAAATTACAAAGTTGTGCTACATCATATTATGGCCTAGGTTTAGAATTTACCGATGTTGGTATCGCAACAGCTGAAATGATGAATAGCAAAAACCCATATAATACATATATAGTTCCTGCATTACCAGTAGGTCCAATATCTATGCCAAGTTTAAATGCGATAGATGCAGCTATTAATCCAAAAGATACAAATAATTTGTACTTTATATCAGATAACGAAGGAAAAACATACTTCTTCGCAACAGCTAAAGAACATGCTGATAAGAAGAATGAACTAATTGCTGCTGGTAAATGGGAAAGATAAAAAAGGTGAGAAGTAGTGAAAAATGTTTATGAAATAATAAATGAAATTCGTACCTATGCAAAAGAAGAAAAAGTACCAATAATGATGGATGATGGACTTAAGTTCTTAATAGAGTACATAGCAAAAAATAAAATTCAATCAGTATTAGAAATAGGTACAGCGATAGGGTATTCATCAATAATGATGGCCTTATCAAATCCATCTCTTACTATCACAACAATAGAACGTGATGAAAAAAGGTACCTAGAAGCTTTAAAAAACATAAAGAAATTAAAATTAGAAGATCGAATTACTTTAATATTTAATGATGCCCTTGATGTTAGTCTATCCGAAAAATACGATTTGATATTTATAGATGCAGCAAAGGCACAAAGTATAAAATTCTTTGAGAAATTTGAAAAAAACTTGAATCCATCTGGAACAATAATAACAGATAATTTAAAATTCCATGGACTAGTAGACAAAGATGAAGAGGAAATAGAAAGTCGCAACTTAAGAGCACTAGTTAGAAAAATAAAAGAATACATATCATTCTTAAAAGGAAATATCAATTACAAAACAGACTTTTATGAACTTGGTGATGGTATATCCGTAAGTAAAAGAATAGAAGAAAAATAACATTAGGAAATGTTATCTTTAGGGAGGCTATTATGATAATATATGATAAACAAAAAAAGCCAACTGCTACACAACAACCAAAGAAAAAAAAATTACAAGCAAATTCTAATAACATCATAATCCTTGTTATAATATGTGCAGTTTTAGCAATAATAGGAATCATTTACTTTTATAAACATCAACAATCAACAGATAACTATACCTATTTAAAAATTTATGAGAATCAACCATTGGTCATGACAAGACATGATAATGAGAATGAACAATATCCAATAGTTGTACCATTTATAAATATAGATTCTAATGAAATTCTTGGCGCTAATGATGAAATATTAGCTTATGCTCAAAATTTTGCTAATAAAAAGAATAATGCTATAACCTATGAGTATGAAATAAACGGACCAATATTATCACTAGTTCTTAAAGCTGTAAACAATAATACTGGTGGAGATCCTATTGTGGACTTTAAAACATATAATATCAACCTAGAAAAAATAGAACTACTTAATGCTGACGAAGTGTTAGAAATATTTGGCATAAATTATGATCAAATAGAGTCAATTATAAAAAGTAAGTTCCAGACCTATTATAAACAAGAAGTACAAGAAGGCTATTTAGATAAAAGTATCTGTGACTATGAATGTTTTCTAAACTGGCGTGGTGTTAGTTCAGATAATTATCTAGATAATATTAGTCTCTACATAAGGTCAGGACAATTAATAGTATATAAACCATTCGTAACTCAAACACTTCTAAAAGAAGAAAAATTCTATGAAGATGAGACATACGAATTTCAAATAACTAGTTAAAATAAGAAAGTTATTTCAAAAATAACTTTTTCTTTTCCAACAAAATTAACCAAAAAACGTGAAATTATGGTATAATCATAACTAAACACAGTTTACTATGCCTAAAATACATATAGAAATGAGGTGGCAAATGAAAATCTTAATAGAACAAAGTACCAAAAATACTGATCTAAGTAAATATACCGATGGCTTAATTCTATCATTAAAAAACTATTCCTCTCAAAGTTACTTAACATATACATTTGAAGAAATAGAACAAATAATAAAAGATAATCCTGATAAAGAAATATTTATCAATTTAAATAAAAACTTTTTTAATGACGAAATAGAATCATTAAAAGAAATACTTCTAAAAATAGATAAACTAAATGTAAAAGGAATATTTTTCTATGATCTAGCAATTCTTCAATTAAAAAAAGAATGTAATTTAAAAACAGATCTTATTTGGAGTCAAACTTACATGGTAAATAATTATAAGACTTGTAATTATTACCATAGTAAAGGCGTAAAATATGCCTTATTAAGTAAAGAGATAACCTTAGAGGAAATAAAAGAAATAATTACAAAAAGTAAAATAGAAGCAATAGTAGAAACAGTAAGTATGCCAAGCGTAGCCTTTTCAAAAAGAAAATTACTAACTAATTACTACCATAATCTAAATAAAGAAGCTAAGAAAAACTTGGTAGTAACAGAAAAAGCAACTAATGAAGAATACCAAGTGTTAGAAGATGAAACTGGTACTAATTTCTTCTTAAATAAAATAACTAACGCAACATCAATCATAAAAGAGTTATATTCATGTGATTGTCCCTATATAATATTACGAGAATATGGAATAGAACATGAGCTATTTAAAGAGTTATTAATAGATACACAAAAATATATAGAAGGTAAATGTCAAGATGAAGAGTACATTAATAAATATAAAAGCCTTAATGACTTTACAAACTTCTTCTTTAAAAAGACAATATATCAGGTGAAGAAAAATGACTAAAGTAGAATTATTATCTCCAGCTGGAGACTTAGAAAGATTAAAAGTAACTCTTTTATATGGTGCTGATGCCGTATACATCGGTGGACAAAAATATAGCCTAAGAGCTAATGCTACAAACTTTTCATTAGAAGAAATAAAAGAAGGTTGTGACTTTGCTCATAAACTTAACAAAAAAGTATATCTAACTTTAAATATCGTTTTCCATAATGAAGATATGAGTGAAGTAGAAGAATACATAAAAAATGTAGTAGATACTGGTATAGATGCCTTTATTGTATCTGATCCATTTATTATTTCACACATTAAAAATAATTATAAAAATGTAGAAGTTCATTTATCTACTCAAAACTCAACAAGTAATTATAAAGCTGTTGAATACTTTAAAAGTGAAGGTATAGATAGAGTTGTTCTTGCAAGAGAAGTAGGCAAAAAAGACATGAAAGAAATAATTGACAAGACTCATGTTGATATCGAAGTATTTATTCATGGAGCTATGTGTACTTGTTTTTCCGGAAGATGTGCTTTATCTAATTACGTAACAAATAGAGATGCCAACCGTGGAGGTTGTGCCCAAGTATGTCGTTTTGCCTTTAAAACTGATGAAGAAAAAGATTTTACCATGGCAACAAAAGATTTAAACATGGCAGAATATATCACTGACCTTATTGATATTGGTGTTAAGAGCTTAAAAGTAGAAGGAAGAATGAGATCATTATATTATCTAGCAACAGTAATTGGAACTTATCGTGAAATAATAGATAGATATTACAATAAAACTTTGACTAAAAAAATAATGCAAGAGTTAGAATATCGTCTAAGTAGAGTAGCAAACCGTGAAGTATCAACACATTTCTTCTTAAAAGAAGCAGATTATGACGACCAGTATTATTCGGGACGTCAAGAACTATCAAATCAAGATTACTTAGGTTTAATAACTTCTTATGATAAAGAAAATAATTGCATAGTATTAGTAGAAAGAAATTATTTTAAACCAAGTGATAAAACAGAAATATTTACACCAGCAGGTGAAGTATATAAATATACAGTAGACAAAATATATGATGAAGACATGAATGAATTAGAAGTAGCTAGACACCCAGAACAAGTCTTAAAACTAAAGTTTGATCATAGTCTACCAGCATATTCCATGATTAGATTAATAACAAAGGAGGAAAAATAATATGTATAAAAAATTTTATAATGTAACAGTATATGAAACAACAAAGGAACACCCAAAGAAAGAACTTGGTAAAATTATAGTAGAAAAAAGTTTATTTGGAGTACAAGAAATAGTATCAGGAATAGAAATGGATAGAGTAATAACACCAGGACCAATTTGCTTATTTGCAGAAACAGATATAGAAAAATATGGACATTACATATATGTTAGTAACAATTCTATAAATTCATCTAATGTAGCAACAAGCAAAGAAGTAGAAGAATATATAGATAGTTATGAAAACAATCCATTCAAAAAAATTGCTGATGAGATAGTGACAAAAAAACAACAGTCAAAAGCTCTAAAAAAAGTCCATAATAATAAAACAAAGTAACGAAGGAATAGTTTATGAAAAATCTAGATATAATTAAAGAAAATTTTCAAAAGCAAGAAGAAATATATACAGAATATGCAACAAAAAGTAAAGACGCTATTCGTTTTGAAAAAATATCAGATGATGATATTAGAACTTCCTTTTTTAGAGATATAGATAGAATTATTCATGCATTAAGCTATACGCGATATTTGGATAAGACTCAAGTATATTCTTTTAAACATAATGATCACATATCAAAAAGAATGACTCACGTCCAATTAGTTAGTAAAATTGCTAGAACTATAGGAAGGGGACTAGGTTTAAACACTGATTTAATAGAAGCTATAGCACTAGGTCATGATATTGGTCATACTCCGTTAGGACATACGGGTGAAGCAATTCTAAACGAAATATCTAAGCGAGAGCTAAATGAATACTTTGCCCATAATATCCAAGGTGTAAGACATTATATGTATGTAGAAAATAATGGAAAAGGATTAAATTTATCCGTACAAGTGCTAGACGGTATAATGTGTCACAACGGAGAATTATTATCCAATAAATATGAGCCTGATATAAACAAAACAAAAGAAGAATTCTTAAAACAATATCAAGAATCATATCAAGATTTGAAAAAATCATTACAAAATAGACCCATGACACTAGAAGGTTGCGTTGTTCGTATTAGTGATGTGGTAGCATACATTGGCAGAGATATAGAAGACGCTATTAACTTAGGATTATTTAATAGAGAAGATTTACCAAAAACAATTACTACAGTTTTAGGTAATGACAATAGAGATATAATAAATACTATCGTAACAGATATTATTGATAATAGTGTAGATAAGCCATATATTACAATGAGTAAAAAAGTATTTGAAGCCTTAAATGACTTAAAGAAATTTAATTATGAAAATATTTATAGTAAGAGCTTAACTAAAGAAGAAATAGAATATTATAGAAAAGGTATGAATAGTATATACAACAGATATTTATCTGATATAGAAAATAATAATACTGAAAGCATTATCTATAAAATATTCTTAAATAATCAAAGTTCAAAGTATTTAGAAGAAACATCATCAAAGCGTAAAATAATAGATTTTATTGCTGGTATGACTGATGAATTATTTCTAGAAGAACTAGAAAAGTAGAAATATCTTGCAAAAAATAACAACTTGTGATATAATATGCCTACTTTTGAAGGGAGTGGGAGATATGCAATATCTTGGTAAAAATAAAGAAAACAAACATAAATATATTGTATCAGTAATTGATAATGGAGAAACATTTAGTATAAAGTTTGCTGATGGAACAATATATGATGGATATGAAAAAAGTGAAGAAAATTTAAGTATAGTTAGTGATGTTATGGAAGTTCAAGCACAAGAAGCTACAGAATTAGAAGGATACTATAAAGGACAAGTTGCTATTAATGCAACAGCAGCCGTAGCTGGAACTGCAGTAGGAGCATATGCTGTAAATGAATTAGTAAATGCACTATCTTCGTCAGTTTCATCAATGAGTCCTGAAACAGCAACTGTAGCAACAGGTGTAACAATAGGTATAGGAACATTACTTGGAGCAAAACATATTGTTGTTAATGCAAAAAAAGTATCTGAAATCAAAAAATTTATTTTACGTGATTCTATGAAAGAAGACTTAGATAATATAGAAGATTATCCACATGCATTTACAGGAGTTAGAACTAAAGTAAAAGAATTAGTTGAAAACTTTGACAATCCATTTGGAGCAATACATTCTGATGAATATACAACAAAAGACCTTATGAGAATAAGTCAAAATATTGACAGAGAAAAAGTTTATCAATTAACACCAGCTAAGAAAAAACAAATATAATAATAATTAACATTTCAAATTGAATTTCCTGCTTTGAAGGGAGAATTAAAATGTTATATCTTGGTAGAAACGAAAAAGATAGAAATCATTATATAACTGAAATAATTGATAATGGAGAAACATTTAGTATAAAGTTTGCTGATGGAACAGTATATGATGGATATGAAAAAAGCGAAGAAAATCTAAAAACAGTTATTGATGTAATGACACAACAAGCAATAGATGCAAGAAATGATAAAATGTATTTTGAAGAAAAAGCAGCCAAAATAATAATAACGTCATTAGCGACAACTACCTTATCATCTTGGTTTATAGAAGAATTTGGAACTAATATAATGAATTTAAACATAGAACAAATAATTGTCGCAACAGGTACAGTAATAATAACAGGTTTTGCAACAGCTGGTTTTCTAGCATATAATAATGCTGAAAAACTTAAAGAAATTGAAAAATTAGAATTATATGACTATTTACAAGAAGACCTAGAAAGTATAAAAGATTATCCACATGCACTACAAGGACTCAGAAAAGGACTTAAAGAATTTGTTAAAAATACTAAAAATCCATTTAGTATTATAAATTCTGATCAATATACGACAGAAGATTTACGAAAAATAAGTAAAAATATTTCAAGAGAAAAATCCTATTGTAAAAAATTAACAGAAAAAAATTAAAAAAATAACGTATTGCTAAAAAAAAAAAAGTGTGATATACTATCGCAAGTTGAGTCTAGCATTCAACTAATATTTTATATTAAACAATTAATGAGGTGATAACACATGGGAAATAAAAACACAGTATATTTAACCCAAGAAGGTTTGGATGAATTAAAAAATGAATTAGATAATTTAATAAACGTAAGAAGGCCAGAAAATATTCAAGCCATCAAAGAAGCTAGATCTTTAGGAGATTTATCTGAGAATGCTGAATATGATGCGGCTCGTAACGAACAAGCTCAAATTGAAGGTAGAATAAAACAATTAGAGAAAATGTTAGAAAACGTTTCAATTATTAGTGAAGTTTCAAAAGATAAAGTAGGTATAGGTAATACTGTAGCTATTAAATATGTTGACGATGACGAAGAAGATGAATATAAAATTGTTGGTAGTCAAGAAGCAGATCCTTTTGAAAGTAGAATTTCTAATGAAAGTCCAATTGCTAAAGCCTTATTTGATCATAAAGTTGGCGATATCGTAACAGTAGAAAGTCCAAATGGATCATACGAAATAGAAATAATTGAAATAAAATAATTAGCAGTCTATATGACTGTTTTTTTTATTTATAAGTACTTTTTTTTTATTAAAAATACGAGCTAAAAAATTAGCTTGTATTCTTTCTTAATAAGAAATAAATGTTATAATATATCTATAAATGAGTGCTTGTGAAGGAGTAACGATGTGTTGGCAAAGCCAGTAAGCGTATTTACAATAATACGTGAGAATTCATCTCGCCTTACGGGCTATTTTTATTTATAAGAATTCATCTCGCTTTATGGGCTATTTTCATTTATAAGAATTCATTCAACTAAATTAAGTTCACTTTGCGTGAACTTTTTTTTGACCTTTATAACAAAGTATTGTATACTTAAAAAGAATAGGATAATAGGAGTTGATAACCGTGATTATAAGAAAACCATATGCATTTCTAATTAAGAACTTTAGAAAAATACATATATTCATGTTTTTATTATGTGCGTTTATTTATTACAAAACAATTACTTTAAATTCATTCATAAATGAATTCATGGATTTATTTAGTTATGATTCTTATAATGAACCAATATCTACATACACCGGTTTTTTACCTATGCTTGCATTAATACTATTAATAGCGTCAAGTATAGTACTAATCATATTGTTAAAACATAAAGACAAACCATGGAAAGCATATCTTTTACCAACAATAGAGTATACAGCCTTATTTCTTACATTTATCTTTACAGCTGGATATTTCAATAGCTACACTGGAAGTTCGGAAACGACAACAATAAGAGCCATAAGAGATGTTATCTTCATTTTAACTATACCTCAATATGCAAACTTTATTCTATTAGGAATAAGAATTTTTGGTGTTGACCTAAACAAATTTGATTTTAAAACCGATAAAGAATATATAGAACTTTCAGAAGATGATCGAGAAGAAGTAGAAATAAATATTAATATAGATAAAGAAAGTATAAAAAGAACATATAAAAGATTTAAAAGAAATCTTGGGTACTTTTTTCAAGAACATAAATTATTAGTACAAGCAGTAAGTATCATACTAATTATTTTTGTTGCCTATAAGAGTTATAACTATATATTTGTCGTTAATAAATCATATAGCCAAGGAGATATTATAAATACCAATGGTTATACAATAACAATAAACAATAGTTATTATAGTGATAAAGATTATAAAGGAAGTAAAATATCATCTGGTAATGGTTTTGTAGTACTTGATCTAAATATTAAAAACAATTCTGTAAAAAGGACAGTTAATTTGAATCGTTTTCATATAATGAATAAATCATCAAACTATTCACCAACAAATAAACTATATGAAACAGAATTTAATGATTTAGGAAAAACAGTATCAGAATTAACATTGGAAAATGGTAAAGAAAATAATCTAATTTTAATTTATAAAGTATCTACTAAAGAGGACATAAATAGATTTGTTCTTTACTATCAAGAGTTAAATGGAAATGAAACACATTTAAGAAAAATAAAACTAAATATAACAGATTTATCAGAAATAAAAGAACAAGAAGCCGTTAATTTAGGCGATGTTTTAACAATAAAAACAAAAGATGAAGAAAAAGAAATAATATTTGATAATTTAGAAATATTAAAAACAGTAGAATATAATGCAAAAAGTTGCAGCAGTTCAGAATGTTCAGTAACAACTAAAACTAAAACAGCAAAAGATGGATATTCAATCCTTAAATTAGACTTTTCTTCCAATGACTTTGCAGGCAAAGATATGATTGACTTTTTAATCAAATATGGTAAAATTAATTATATAGATAATAGTAAAACTAAAAAAGGGTACAAAATTAGTAATGCATTAAATACATATGAATATTATGGTAAATACGTATATATAGCAATACCAGATGAAATTGCAAATTCAAGCAAGATAGAATTAGTAATTACAGTACGAAATAATAAGTACACATATAAGCTAAAATAAGGAGAATAGTATGAAAGATAAAAAAAGATTATTTAGATTAATAAGATTAACAATTACTGTTGTAATTGCTGGAATATTTATTTGGTATTTTATTTTATCTCCTTACATAACATTCAAACAAAATGAAAATGAGATGTTAAAAGCTGCTAAAAGATATTATGAAATAAATTTAGATAAATTACCTACAGGAACTAGAATAAGTACTGTAACATTACAAACCTTATCACGAGAAAGTTATATTGATAAGGATTTTTATGTTCCATTTAGTAAAGAACCTTGTTCAATAACTGAAAGCTGGGTAAAAGTAAAACACACAGATTCAGGATATAAATATTATGTTTATCTAGAATGTGGAGTTCTAAAATCAACAACAGATCATAAAGGACCTACAATTACTTTAAATGGTAAAGATGAAATAACTATAAATAAAGATGAAAAATATGAAGAACTTGGTGTTAAAAAAGTAGTAGATAATAGCGATGGAAAAATGGATGTTAAAGATGTTACTATAGACTCTAGTAAAGTTGATACATCAAAAGTTGGTACTTATAAAGTTACTTATACAGCATTAGATAGTTTTAAAAATAAAACAGAGAAGGTAAGAACTGTAAAAGTAGTACAAGAACTAGAACATACCATTAAGAAAGATACTAATAACACTGGAGTATATACAGGCACAGTAGAAAATAACTACATTAGATTTTCTGGAAACTTATTTAGAATTGTTAGTGTAGAAAATGGTAATGTAAAAATAGTATCGGCAGAAGATGTTTCAAATGTTAACTATTCAGGATTAGACCAATGGTTAGAATATTACTATGATCATTTAGCTGATAGTTCAAAAGAGTACATTGTAAAAACAAAATATTGTAATGATAAAGTAACAGATACAACTACTAAGAAATGTTCATCATATACAAAAGAAAAAGATGTTTACATTTTATCAGCAGAAGATATAAATAACAGTTTAGATTCTTCGACTGGTGAAAGTTATTTATATCCAGACACAATACTTTGGCTAGCTAATACCAAATCAGATAAAGAAAGCTGGACAACAAGAAGATATTACAATGGTACTAATTTACGATATAAAGAATTCTCAAAAGATTACAATTTTGCAGTTAGACCAGTAATCACTATCAAAGGCTCAGTTTTAATTACTGCTGGTTCTGGTACAACCAGTGAACCTTACCAAATAGATGATATGAAAACTGGTAAAACAGATGAGAATTTAAACACTAGATACTCAGGTGAATATATAGAATATTCAAACATGTTATGGAGAATAGTAGAAACTGAGAAAAATGGTACTGTAAAAGTTGTATCCAACGAGAACATTCCAATTGCTGGTGAGGAAAGAATTAGTTATGATGAAAATATAAATAATAAAATATATAATCCTAATCAAAAAGGAAATGTTGGATATAAAATAAACCAAAAAGCATCAGACGTAATTGATGAAAAATATTTTGTTAAAACAGAAATAGAAGTACCAATATATAAAACTATAGCTAAATATAACAAAGAAAACACAACAAAGAAGTATAAAGTTAAATTTCATGCACCAGATATGTATGATTTATACACAGCTAAAAATTCAAAATTATTAATAAACTACTGGTTTATTAACTCATCACAACAAGAAGATATTACTTATATGATTTCAGCGATAGGAGTAATTTATTATAATGGAATACCGGATACAAATACAGCAGGAACAAGAGTAGTTGGATATTTAGATAAAAATTGCAAAATTGTATCTGGAAAAGGAACTGAAGAAAGACCATATAAAATAGCAAAGTAGGGATAGTATGAAAAAAAAGAAAAATAAAAGACTAATATATACAACTATATTAACAACTCTTTTATTAATAGTAATAGCGGTCTCGCTAGTACTTGGGCTAATAAAACTTATTTCTGGTGTGAAGCCATTCTATGAGTCGAAGGAAAGAACAGAAAAGATAAAAAAGTATAATAAAACGCATGAAAAAACAAAAGCAATAGGCTGGGTGAGAGTTCAAGGAACGAATATAGATTATCCAGTAATATACGTTACCGGTAATCTGGATATCACCAGAATAACTGATGATTTTACCTGGGTAATGAATGATGTTGATTCAATAACTAATTATGTTTATATTCTTGGACATAACATTCGTAATGTTTCATCTAATCCTTTGATCACAGATAAAAATCATACTAGATTCGAGCAATTACCATCATTTATGTATTTAGACTTTGCTAAGGAAAATAAATATATTCAATACACAGTTGATGGAAAAGACTACTTATATAAAATATTCTCTGTATCAATTGTAAAGAACGATGAATTGTCATATAAAACGGAAGATTTATCAAAATCAGAATTAAAAGAATATATAGCTAAATCGTTGGATAACAGTTTCTATGATTATGACGTTGATGTTGATGAAAATGACAATATCATAACTTTAGCAACTTGTACTAGATTCTATGGTGCGACGACTGCATATACATATAAAATAGATGCAAGAATGGTACGTGACAAAGAAAAAATTAGAAACTACTCGGTCAATGAAAATAAAAATTATAAAGCTATTAAAGAAATAATGGAAGGCGGCGAAAAGGATGAAGAAGAAATATAAAAGAATAATAAAGGGAGTTTTAATTATATGTCTTAGCTTCTTTTTATGCCTTGAGGTAAGCGCAAAAGAATGCACAACTTCCTACAACGAAGATGCTGTTGACAATAAAAATGGAACAATAACTGTTGTAGCAGGAAATGGTGAATTTAGAGTACTAAAGTTCATTGGTGCTGGAGAAGATATAATATTTCAAAGTGAATATACTTTAAAAGCCGGAAAAACTTTGAATATTAATTATACACCAAATGTACAACAAAACATATATGTAGTTCTTGTATACTCAGGAACTGATGAGTGCTATAAAAATGGTGTCAATCTAATTGATTCAATCAAAAACGATATAAGATATGGCGATGATGGCAACAATACAGAAAAAGGTATATACAAACAAACATACAGTTTTACAATAAATGGTCCAGTAGTTAAAGAAAATGTTCAAAATGAGCACTACGGTGAGATTTGTCGATATTTTAGAGAAGGAATTTGGAACGATAAATTTGAGGGTTATGTAACAAAAGAAGATTTTGAAGAGTATAATCCAAAAGCAACCAATAGTGAAACTGAATATAGAGGACTTTTCCCTTACTGTTATTCACCAAGTGTTTCTACAAACTACAGTATAGAAGATGTGGCCTATTATGCTGGTGTTGCAATTAGAACATACAAGTTTAATCATAGAAATATAGGAACTATAACACCAGACATACCAAAAGATTCAGAAAAAACTTTTGAAGATACATCTGATTTAAAATTAAGTTTAACTTGTGATATTCTAAATCTTGGCACAAAGTCAACAGAATATCAATATGTAAATAAACATAAATATACAGCAGTAGAAAAGACAAGTGAAGAATATAAGACATCAAAGGGCAATATTTATACTTGTAATAAGACATGTACTGAAGTACTAACTGTTGAATATGGTCCACCAGTAGCATCAATTGCTGGATTATGTTTTGAATATAAAGTAAGGGTTACAAGTGAGGTAACATGTCAAACTACAGGAACTGGCACTCCACCTAATCCTGATGAATACAAGTATTGTGAGCCAATACCTCAATGTAAAAGTAAATCAGGACTTACAACAACACCAGATGCTGGTCCAAATGAAGATTTTGATAATTGTATAAATACATGTGATAACGGTAAATATACACAAAAATGTATCAATAAGTGTTATAAACAAGTCTATACCGACAGCAACAGCAACTTATTAAGCTATACTGATAAAATTGAAGCAACAGAACTTGCTAGTTGTAATGAATTATTAAGTGAAAATTACCCTGATGCAACGGCTTTATCAAAATTAGTAACAAGCACATCTTATGATAAAAATGAATGCTATGGAAAATATACTTGGTCAAATGGTAAAATAATTTGGCAACAAGGAAAAGGTGGTCGCTGGACACAATATGCTAGATACTATCTTTCAAGTCCAAGTAAAGCTCAAGAAACAATAAATCACGATGAGTTAAACGTATCATACAACGCGGGTAAAAAAGTTAAGGGTGAAAGACGATATTATTCACCAACTTCTGGCGGATTTAAAACATGGACTTTTTATAAAACAGATGCTGGCGCAACAGGCGGTGCAGCATGTGATTATGATTGTTCTTATGTTGGTTGTTCTTCCACTGATAAGTTAAATCCAGACGATGTAAAAGGCGATTATGAAACAGATATGGGTATATATGAACAATTCATAAAAGAATGTACTGCTGAAGCTTCATGTTCAACTAAAACAGCAGAATTCACTATTAAAGTTAATAATAAAACTAAAGACAAGCCTAATGAAGATAATTGGATTAACTATGATGCTGCAACTTTAACAAATACTGGTTCAGCAGTTGATATTAATGATAAATCAAATATAATTCTAAACAGATCAGACTGTTATGGAGAAACAATAAATAATAATAAATACATGACAGAATGGAGTTTCCCAGGTACCTGGGTTAATAACAAAACTGGCGAAATAAGTTATCAAGAAAAAACTGATAAGACATGGCATAAGAAAACAGACAAGTTCTGTACAAGCCTAAATTCAGCAAATGTTAACACTGGTTGGTGGTACTATGGAGCTATGAAAGCACTTGGAAAAAGTGATGATGAAAGTAAGAAAAACGTTGTTACCGGAGAAACAATGACTGATGAACAACTAAAAGCAGCTGTTACAGATTACAATATTAAAGCATCTACAAGTGATTTTGGACATTTTAATTGGAAAATAGATGTAAGTTGTTTCTATGCCTTATATGACACAGCAACAATAACACCAGATCCAACGCCATCATGTGAAGAAGATGACCCATCATGTAATGAATGTACTAATCCACCATGTACAGATTCATGTGAGGAGGAGGGATGTACGGATGTTTCTCCAGAACAAAGGTATCGTATCC
The DNA here is from genome assembly GCA_963589235.1 of bacterium. Lineage (GTDB taxonomy): Bacteria > Bacillota_I > Bacilli_A > RF39 > UBA660 > CAG-877. Next base: position 23,442 of record CAVAJX010000074.1, read on the forward strand.
GTACAGTAGATAATTCTGACTTGTTTCCTTCAACAGATGGTGAAGAAACAACTGATTCTACAAAAACAGGCAGAACGCCAGGATTTAACTGGACAGTTAATGCCACAAACTTAAAGAATAAAAATTATATAATTGCGCCAACTGCATTATTAACGGAAATCCAAGAAAAAGAAAGAAAAGGAGAAACATATTCAGACACTAATCTAGAATATGAATTTGTATTAGACAGAACAGCTTTAAGTGCTATAAGAAAACATACTACATCCGGAAACTATACAAACTTTACTGGTAATTTTACTATAGTAAATGGTGTATCAGTATATAATAGTTCACTATTTAGAGGAACTGGAAGTACATTAGATAGTAAGTATATAAATAAAATAGGAATACTTGGATGTAATAATGAAGATAACGGAAAGTGTTATAACTATCCAGAATTAGTTGGAGAATAGGAGGTTAGTATATGAATAAAGGAATGTTAACAGTTGGTATAATTATCCTAGCTTTGATGGGATTGTTATTAATAAATGTTATTTCTAATTATTCAACTGGTAGTGAGTTGGATTATTACTTAGTAAAAGAAACAACTGAAGCAGCAATTGAAGATGCAATTGATATAAAATACTATCGTGATAATGGTGCTATCAGAATGGATAAAGACAAATTTGTAGAAAGCTTCCTAAGACGCTTCGCCGATAGCGTAGATAATACTAGAAACTACAAAATAGGATTTTATGATTTAAATGAAGTTCCACCAAAAGTAAGTGTAAAAGTTGATTCTGCAACAGTTCTTAGTTTTGATAGTCAAAACTTAATAATGTCTACAAGTTTCGATGGAATTGTTGAATCAACTATAAAAAATGATATATATCTTACAGAAGCATATGAAAACGCAGATAATGAGTTGGGTCAGCCTATAGAAACAACTGACCCTCACGAAGGTTATTAATATAAAGAAGGAGAGGAAATAAAATGGGGAATGCCACAAACGGACTAAAGAAATTTTTACAAAACAAAAATACTGTAACTGTAATTGGTGTAGTACTTGCAGTTTTAGTATTATACGTTGGTTATAACATGCGTGTTAAAAGTGCTGTTAATCCAATAACTGTTCCTTATGCCAAAGAGACTATCAAAGGTGGAACACAAATAACACAAGATAAGGTTGGAACAATTCAAGTTCCACCTTCAATGCTAAAAGGAAACGTGCTTACTCAACAATCACAAATAATTGATAAGTATGCACGTCCTGATAGTATTATCCCAGAAGGTAGCTTATTCTATTCAACTGCTGTAGTAGAAGAAGCTCAATTACCTGCAAGTATAATTCTAAAATATCCAAAAGGATATGTATTATACAATATGGCAGTTACTACACAAACAACATATGGTAACTCAATATATCCAGAAAACTATATTGATATTTATCTAAAAGCTGTAAATAAATTAACAGGTAATGAAGTAACAGCAGATGCAGATAAGATTATGCTAGGAAAACTTGTTGAAAACGTTAAAGTTTTAGCAGTAAAAGATGCTTCAGGACAAGCAGTATTTGCTAACTTAGATGAGCAAAGAACACCAGCAATGATCATATTTGCTGTACCTGAAGACATGTACATCTTATTGAAAAAAGCAGAATATTTAAGAAATTATGATACAACTTTAATTCCAGTTCCAACAAATGAAAGCTTATCTGATAAGCCAGGAGATATTACAATATCAAGTGAAGACTTAAAGAATTGGATTAATAAAGTTACAGTATGGACTGAAAGTTAAGAATAAAGAAAAAGAAAGAGGTTGGTTAGATGAACGAAAATATTTTTGATAAACTTGATTTTGGGCCTTTAAAATCCCTATTAGATGATGATGACATTACTGATATATCCTATGATAATAATGGTCAGATATGGATTCGTTCTCTAACACAAGGCTCTATTCGAGTAGAAGTTAACGGAGCAACACCAGAGTTTGTAGAAAAGTTAGCATTCCAATGTTCCAACGTCATGGGAACAACATTTAATAATGCTAAGCCATTTCTAGATGCTGAATCAAGTGAATTACGTCTTAACTTTGTACACTCTTCAATCGCAACAAATGGTATTGCCATGGTTATACGTAAAACGCCAGCTAAAATACGTCTAGAAAAAGAAAAACTACTTAAAGACGATTACTTCACACAAGATATCCATGATATTTTAATTAAATGTGTAGAAGGACATTGTAACATAATCGTCTCTGGTGAAACTGGTTCAGGTAAAACAGAGTTTGTAAAATACCTTGCCAGTCATACTAAAACAAATGAAAAAATTATTACTATTGAAGATACATTGGAATTGCACTTAGATAAAATATTCCCACAACGTGACATCGTTTCAATGAAAACAAATAACGTTGCTAGTTATACTGATGTATTAGTCACTTGTATGCGTCAGAATCCAAAATGGATTCTACTATCAGAAGTACGTAGTGCTGAAGCAGTTACTGCTGTACGTAACTCTATATCATCAGGACACAATATTTTATCTACAATCCATGCTGATAAAGCAGCCGCTATTCCATATCGTTTATATAGTTTGATGGAAACTGATCTAGATGTTAACCAGTTCCTATCAACAATTTATAGATATATTCAATTAGGTGTTCATATAAGAGCATACTACAGTAAAGAAAAAGGTAAGTTTCATCGTGAAGTAGATGAAGTAACAGAATTCTATGTTGATGAAAATAATCAACCACAAAGTAGAACTATATATCAAAAAGTATTTGGAAAAGAACCAATGCTTAGAAAACCTAGTAAACATTTAATTGAATATCTAGAAAATCAAAATATTGATATCACTGCAGTTACAAGTCACATGGTAGATGATCTTCCTTTCGATAATGATGAAGAGAGTGATACTACTGCACCAGCAGAAACTACTAGTGTAGAAACAAAGCCTGCTGAAATTGAAGTTCCTACAGAAAATACAGGTGCAACACCAGAAACAAATCCTGTTGTTAATAACGAAACGCCTGCTGGAAACGTAATGCCAATTCCTGAACCAGCTCCTGCAACTGCGCCAGTAATGCCAGTTCCAGAGCCAGTTCCCGCAACAGAACCAGTATTGCCAACTGCACCAGCTGTAAATCAAGAAGTAGTACAAACACCTACGCAAGTACAACCAGAAAACCAAGCTACACCAGCACCAGTTGCAGAAACAGAACAACCTAGTACAAGTCAAGTAATACCTACAGCATCAGTAGTGCTACCAACACCTGAGGCAACAACAAATGTACCATTACAGCCAGAAGTAGTATTACCAAACTTAGAAACAGTTATGGCTCAACCAATACCGGATCAACCAGCAGTAACTCAAGAAACACAACAGCCTAGCGTTCCAGAGTCAGTTATACCATTAACACCAACGCCTGAAGCTCCAGCAAATGTACCATTACAACCAGAAACTGTTGTAATACCAACTGCAAATGCACAAGTGATACCAAGTGTAGCACCAGTTATACCAGAGCCATTACCAACATTAGGTAGTAATCCTGGTGTTCAACAATAATAAAATAAAAAGAACATCTGGTAAAAGTCAATAGATAATTTATGGCAGATTTAATATAATTT
>CAVAJX010000075.1:0-7917 GCA_963589235.1 bacterium
AATCTGGAAAAGAAAAAATTCCATTAAAAAACGGAATTTAGTCTAAAAATTTACGCAAGTACTACTAGTCAATAAACTATTTTTTTATCAACTTCTTAATACATGTTGTTTTTGTCTTAAAAAAAATTCTCAAATCATACTCATCAGCTATTCTAAAAACATCATCACCTAAAAAATCATTATCAGAATCTTTATCAAATAACTTCCAAACTTTATGACAAATATCATCATCATCATCTAAACCAAGTCTATTAAATACTTCTCCTATTGAAGAAGAATCAGTTTTAGAAAGATCTACATTAAAAGTATTTAAAAAATATAAATAAATAGAACTCATCTTATCAAGATTCTTTGTAAATAATCCATTATTTAAATATTTAGAACTATTAAAATCTCTTAAACCAAGCTTTTTAGAAACACGCCCCGCTCTAAAAGTACCATGTTGTAACTCTTCAAAATTAACAAAGTACGGTTTAAAATCCTGTCCTAAATAAATACCTGTTCCATCACATAAACATGGAAAAACAATATCACTACATTCTTCTACAACACTTTCTAAATTATGATGAATAATTGAATAACGATATAAATTCACTTTATCATTATCACTCTCATTACTAAAAACATCCGCAAAACTTCTACCAGAAACATCACGTCTTATATAGCCAGCTACATAATCATCAATACAATACATTTTATCAGGTACAATTATCCTTGGATGACTAATAGTATCAGCCTGTAATAATTTTTCTTTTAAATCAATATCCATTTTTTTATAAGAATCTAAATAAACAGAGTTAAATAATTTCAAAACACTTCCATCACTAAGTCTATATAAATTACCATCAAATTTACTAGAAAGTAATATACTCCCAGACAAACTCTCCATAGTAAGCTTCATTTTTTCCATAACATCACCAGACAAACCACATATTATTCATAATAAAACTAGCTCCTATTTTGGATCTAGTTCTAAAACTTCTATTTCTTCAACAACAGCCATCTGTTGTTCCATAATAATTTTCAATTTCCGTTTAAATATTTTCATATTTTTTTCATACAATAAACCAAAACAAAATCATAATTAGGATCATCAAAAATTGAAATTTTCTTTAAAAAAAGGAGTTCTGAATTGACTTTTTTTGATATTTTTACTATTAAATCTTCACTTAAATAATCATTAACATATCCTTTTTCAATAGAATACTTTTTAGAAAAAATCCAATTTGCCCCAAAAAAGACACCATTTTTCTTCAAAAAAGACCATAATTTAAAAAAATTATTGATATATATATCAGAATTTGTAGAAAGACCTAATAAGCCAAATTGAGTAACATTATCATACATTCCTAACTTTATATCATCTTTAAAAGCATCAGCAACAACATATTTAATAGGAGTATTCAAAGTTTTTGTCAAGGAATTATTGTATTTTCTTAAAGGATATGTATAACTTTTAGGAAAAATTTGACCATTTTTTATTTGATTATTAATTTCAAGTGCTTCTTTGGAAATATCAACACAAACAACTTCAGAAATATTGTTTGTTGCAAGTAACCAAAAGTAAATATTACTTCCAGATCCAAAATCAATCATACTACCATTAATCATAAATTTATTAATCATGGCCAAAATATACTCTGTGCCTTGATTTTCTTTAAAATCCTGTCCATAATACATATTTAAATATTCTATCTGCTTTAAGTATCCTGTTTTACTAATCATTAAACAACCTCCAAAACCAAAATAAATCGATTATCATCATTATAAAAATGCATTAAATAATCAGCATATACATACTTTACAATCAAATTTGGAAAAGTATTTAAAATTTGAATTATATTCTCATATCTATAATTGTATAATTCAAATTTCATTTGATAATCAAAGTCATAAGTATATAAAAATTTAATTTTACATCCACATTGGCGATAAGTAATACTTCTTTTTATTTTTTTTCCATCATACTGAAAAGTACTAACGATTTTATTACTAAAAACATTATAATAGTTCAAATTATCTTTGCCACTTTTAAAAAAATCAAACAAATCTAGAACAAAATATTTAGTATGTTTAGAGTAATCACATAAAAACTTTCTAAACTCATGGTAAGATAAAAACTGCATACTTTGATTCAATACAAAAATTGCATCAACATTAACATCAATTTCATTTTTCAGATTTCCCACAAGCGGAATGATATTATTATGATTACATTCAAGTCTTAATTGAGAAATCATTTCATCTTGACAATCAACAAAATAACTTTTGCTAAAAACATTGGCATAAATATCTTTATATTTTCCAGCACCACAAGGAATTAACATAACATTTTTTAAATCTAATAAATTTTGTAAACTCAATATAAATTTTTCAAAATTATCTTCCACAACAAGTTCACTATTGTAAAAACTGGCTCTTTCCTTATAAGTTATCGTTTTTTTCATAATACTCCCAGTGCTGTTTGATTACATCATGTAAAATTTCTCCATTTTCAACAATTTTAGCTTTTTCTACTTCATACGAATATTCTAAACCTAAAGCATGCATAGCAATTTTATAAATCCAAGGAGATGCATTATTAGAATATGCTTGAGTAGTAGTTATAGGATAAGCGGAAGGTAAATTATCAATTTTGCAAAATAATATTCCATTATCATTAATATACACTGGATTGGTCAAAGTTGTATTTTTCGTTATTGCTGGGATATATCCTTCACCATAGCCACAAGTAACATCAATTACAATCGTACCTGGAGTCAATTTTTTAATAATATCATTAGTAATTAATGGTTTAGTATCAAATGACGATATTAAAATAGCTCCAATAATAACATCGACAGTTGGCAAAATTTTTTCAAGATTATCTTTAGTAGATTCAAAGCAATGAACTTTTTCATCCATTAAAACTGAACTTTTTTTTAACTTATTTATATTAGAGCCAAAAACAAAAACATCATTTCCTAATTTAGAAGCTAAATTAATTGCGGCACCACCAACATTGCCATATCCTATAATTGCAACTTTTGAAGGTTTAGCGCCTCGCACAGCAAATAATGTTTTACCTTTTCCACCAAATTGAGTTTGCATAAAATAATTAGCATACATAACAGCCATTTTTCCAGCAATTTCCCCACCAGGATAAGCCATTGGAAATAAACCGTCTGAAGTTTCTAAAAATTCGTAGGTATAAGCCGTACATTTTTTATTTAACAATGCACTAATCAACTGTTTGTTTCCTTCAGCGTGAAATATAGCACATATTTTTGTATTTCTAGTTAAATACTTAAATTCGCGAACTGTAGGAGCCTTATACTTAAAAACGATATCGGATTTCCAAACATTTTCCAAACTATCAACCTTAGCTCCAAACTTAATATATTCAGAATCATTTATTCCTATATCAATTGCTAGGTTTTCCTCTACCACAACCGAAAATTTTTGAGTTAGCATTTTAACATCTTCTGGAAGAAGAATTACCCTTTTTTCTCCATCAATAGTTTCTTTTAAAATTCCAATCGTCATCATTTTATTTCACGTATCCATTCATTGTTTGCTTCTTTCCAAAAAATTTCAAAATTTTCATCATCAAAAAGTTCTAAATCATTTTCAAAACCAGGAGCTAAATCTAATTTTAACAATTCACTTTTCTTTACCCAATAATTCTTACCCTCACTACTACTTTCTAAAAGTGTGCCATCAAATTTATTTGTCTTAAATAAGAAAATTAACATTTTCTCTTTCTTAGTACTATCAAACCAATCCTTTATACCACAAAACTTCAAATTACTAATATTTAAATTAGTCTCTTCTTTAACTTCTCTTATAACAGACTCATAAACAGATTCATTATCCTCAACTTTTCCACCAGGAAAAGCTAAGCCTTTCCAGCTTTTCTTACGTTCTTCAACCAAAACATTTCCCTTTCCATCTTCTATCATACACATATTTGTTATTTTACATTTACTCATCATTAATCATTATTCTCCTTTTTCAATCCATTGATTATTTTTCCATATCATATTAAATTCTTCAAAATTGTTAGCACTTTTCTTCCATATATGATGTTCAACATCAGCTACGTTTAATTTTAAATCTTTGCAAGCATTTTCAAATAATTCAACAGCATACCTATCATTAATTTTTCTTCCAACTATTTCTGATATTTTATTTTTGATATGTACGTCTGGTTTAACAGTATTAGCCCCTAAAAGCATTCTAATATATTGATATGTTGCAAATCCAATACCAGTAACATTAAATTCATCATAATCACCAACACTAGACTTAGAAGCCCATTTTCTCAAAGAAGTCAATTCATTTTCTCCTTCATATGAATATGAAATTTCAATTAACTTGTTACACAAATCATACAATATTCTAACCCTATCAATATGATTATAGTTCCAACATTCTTTAAAGTTTGAAATACCAACAGTATTTATCAGTTCTACTAAATCACTCAACTCCAATATATTTGGATATTTGTTTTGAAAATACGTAATTCTAGGAACAACAAATGTATAATATTTTCTATTTATAGACAAAGTAGCATCTAAACATACCAATACAGCACTCTCATAATTTCCAAGAGAATTTGTTTCCACATTTTTCATATCAATATTTGACAAATATTTTTTTAATAAAACTAAATCATTTTCTTTTTTCATATGATACACCTCCTAACAAATTATCAATTTTCAGTAAACAATCGGGTATTGAATTTTCAGTATTTAGCACACTATATAACATTGGAGATTCCAAAATTAAGCGTTCATAAACACAACTAACCTTTTTTTGGTATGAAAGAAAGGCCCTACTTTTATCAGAATCATATGAAAAACCTGTTTCTATCGAATCAATTTTATCTTGTTTACGGCTAAGTTGAGTCTCCAATTCACAAGAACAATAAATTATTCTATCGGGTAATGGAATAACTTTAGAAACATTTTTTGCCCAAGAATAGTCCATTCCAGAAGCAACATTATAAGCAATAGTAGTTGGAAAATATCTATCAACAATAACAATTTTCCCCTCGCACAATAAAGGTTCTATAATATTTTTATAACACATTATACTATTAGCCATAGCAAGTAAAAAATGGGATGTTATATTATAATTACTATCGTTTTTCAATGAAAGTATAGCAGTATCAATAACAGGATAGCCCGTAGTAACACGTACTGCCGCTACGCCTCTAGAATTCAAATAATCACAGTAGCTTTGAGATAAAGTACTTTTTCCAGTACCATCCAATCCTTCAAAAACAATAAAACTAGCCATTCTCATCACTCAAAAAACTAAAGACAGCATCTATATTTGAATAAAACTCATCAAGTGTAGAGTTATTGTAAATCAAAACACTATTATCAGTTCCAGACAATAAATTAAAATAATTATTACGGATTTGTTCTTGCAATTTCATTAAATCATTATAATTATTTTCATATGCATCTCGACATTTCAATCTATTAATAGTCATTTCAATATTAGTATCAACGAAAACTGTAAAATCAGTTTCTACAATAGTTCCCATTTTTACCAAATTATCAATTGTATTTTTAAAGTATTTTATATACATTTCTGCAGCGTTGCCAAAAGAAGATAATGCAATTGCAGATTCTACTGCCAAAATTGACATCACATAATTATCATAAATAATTGTTTTACCACTTTTTAATGCGGGAAGTATATATATCTCAATATCATACAACAGTTCAGAAAGAAAAAAATGAAATTCACACATTAATGGTAAATCAAAATAAACTTTTTGTTTACAAAGTTTATTACACAATTTAGTTAATTCTGAAGAATTATCACGTATATCATATCCACCAAGATATAAAATATTATCATATTTATTACTCAAATATTCTAGTAATGTCGTTTTTCCACATCCACTAATACCTTCTATAGCAATTAATTTACCTTTTTTAATCATCATTTTCCTCCAAAAGTTGAGTAAAATACTCGATAGAGTAATTCCTAAAGAAACGACTTGGATCATCAAGCCAACTTTCGACTTCAGAATAGATTTTGTATATACCATTGGAACCAAATTTATTATAATATAAATCAAAATCCGCAAAAACCTTCTCTATACCAAAATATTTATCGTTTTCCAAATATAAAGATTTTGAATATTTCCCCCCAGACCAATCAACAATTAAAGGAGTAAATATTCTATTGGTAATTTTATCATACCCAAGAGCACTCATTCCAGAATAATGAATTCTTGAGGCCCATTCGCCAGACCAATCTTTACCATCACACATAATAGTAAGAATATTATCATTTTCTAACCTTTTATAAAATAAAATCCCCTTTGTTAAGTCCCTTAATTGAGTATTAATATCAATATAGGAATCATTATCTTCTGACACGATCAAACTATATTTGCCATGTTTAAAACACTTACTTTTCAAGCATATTGAATTACCAACAATATTAAATTCGAATAAATCATTATCTCTATTACTGTAATTACATAAAGGGCATTTAGTCCTCAACATTAAGACATTATCACTAGGATCTAAAAGTTTACTAAAAAAACTATAGTTTTTATATATATCAATTACAGACTTTCTTATAATACTATTAGCTTGAAATTCAGAATAAGTTTTAACAACATAATTAACATTAGTTATTTTTTTTAAATATTCAAAAATAAAAATATACCTTTTCATATAAGTATTAGATACGCTAATATTACCAATATAAGTATCACCTAAACTTTTTGCATATTTTTCATTTTCATATTCTTTCAACAAATATGGACTATTTTCAAGTTCATCAAATTCAACTTCCACCGGAATATTAAACCGTTGCCTTATTTTTTTTGCCAAAGCAAAAGCACAAGATAGAGTTGTTAAGGTTCCCAAGTGTGGATTACTATTTGGTTGAGAAGAAGTATTGATAATAACTTTATTAACATTATTGTCAATTTGATCTTTAAACAAATCTGTAACATCATTTAAAATTAATGATATTCCACCCTTGCTATAAAAAACTTTCTTTGTTTGCATTATCATTTACCTCCATATTTTTTATCAAAAATATATTTTTAAATTCATCATACTTATCTTTATTACAACTGCTCAATTCTAAATATGTTTTCTTATGTTCCGGAAATGTGTGAATAGCAAAATGACTCTCACCAAGTAACCAAATCGCAGTATAACCACAAGGAATAAAGAAATGTTCTTGAAAACCAAAAATATTAAAATTACATTTCAATAGAATATCATGAAATATTTTTTTTAAAATAGAGGGATCAGTAGTACAAATCCATGTTTGAAAATTATAAATTTTTGCTTCCATCATTTTATTTAATTTCCTTTAGTTCTTCATAAAGTTCGTCAATTGTATGCATGACCCTAAAATTCATGCATCCTTCAATAAATAAATTATCCATTCCTGTAAAATCCAAACTTCGATCATCAGTTTTAAAACCAATACATTTTTTTCCTAATGTAAAAGCAATTCCTAATTCTACACAAGCGCCTTCATCTGGAACTCTGCCATCTAAACAAAAAATTAAAATATCACATTTTTTAAGTCCATCCAAATCAGATTCAAATATCTTACGACTGATAGCAATCTTTTCTGCCCCATCCTTAGGAATAATCTTTGCAGATAGTCCAGATATTTCTTGTGGTAAAAAAACATCATATCCCCATTTTTTTAAAACTTCAGATAATTCTTTATTACGTTGTAACTCCATTTCGTTAAATAATGGAGCTGCTAAATATACTTTTTTCATAAATAATCATCACCTAAAACAATTATATCTTAATGAAAAATATTTTTCCATCTTTTTTATAAAAAGGTTGTGTTAAACTTTATGACTGATAAATAGAAAATAGTGGTATAATTAATATAGCCAAACGAAATATAGAAAGGAGATATCCTTAATCA
>CAVAJX010000076.1:0-19521 GCA_963589235.1 bacterium
GATTATTTAAATCATTAATACTAGTTACATCTTTATCAACAATTATATTATATTTTGTATCATCAATAATTACATTAGCTTCATCAGTATTTGGTTTACCAAAAACATAATTAGAAACCAAATAATCATTCTTCAATAATGATGTAATTTTCGTCAATTTTTTATTATTAGAAGAATTAGATGATTTATTATTCTTTGCTATACAAATAATTCCAATAGTTAAAAGTATAACTCCTAAAATAATAATTAAAATAATTATAAATGATTTATTCTTTTTATTCATATTAATTCACCTTACCTTACTTTTTTTTGTAATAATTAACAGTCCAATTATATTTATATGTAGTAGTTTTAACTGTTTTAGTCCCAGTACAGTAATATTCATCGCCATTTTTAACGGGCTTTGAACCATCATTACAATAGAAATAATAATCTATGCCTCCAATGCTATCAGTAACACTATTATCGTTTGGTTTATTAGAAGGAACCTCACTTATAGTTGCCTTACCTGATTGAAATTTACAAGTTGCCGAAGAAACAATAGGAACAATCAGTTCAGAACCATTTCCAGTACCCGTTACAGTAGGATTTTTACTATTTAATTCACTATTTAATTTGTTAAGTAAGGTTGTTTCGCATAAAGTCGTTTTGTCATTTGATGAATAATAATCATCTGTTTCAATAAATCCAGATCCACATATAGTATCAGAATTTTTACTTGCATTAATCATTAATTTTTTTATATCATTACGAGCAGGCAAAGGAGTAATTCCGTTTTCTATAGCTTCCTTAATGTTTTCATAATAACAGTTGGGAGATTCAAAGATACTATTACATTCAGACCGTATACCACCATTGTAAGTATTTATATCTTCGAAAGCCCCATTAATTTTTTTATAATAAGTATAACAAACGCTATTAGAAGGTCTTGTATATAGGTTTGAATTATAACAATCATTACTAGTTTTATTATCACAATCTTGATAATAATTTGTTCGATTAGTAATGATTTTAAAAATTTCATCATCTGAATTATTTTCTGCATATTCATCAGAACAATAAGTATCTGTTCTTACACAGAGCGTAGAGCCGAAAGTATACTTACCATTTTCTTTCTTAAAAACACAATAACACGTTGCATTTTGTACTCTATAGTCACTAGCAACACATTTAAATGTACATACATCATTTTCACAATTTATTTCATCCGGAACACCAGCGGAACAAGAAGGTTCATATACGGGTGTTTTTTCCGCTTTTGAAGTAGTTGGTTGTGTACTTGAAGATTCAAAAGCAGCAGGATAACCAGAAACATAAACTTTACCAGAAGTTGTACTTGTATCTTTTATAGTAACACTATTAATTGACCCAATAGAAGAACTTTTACCAATGATAGAAACAGCATTTTTATCAGCACTAAGTGTAATTAAACTTGAACCAGTAGCATCACCAGAAAAATTATAAGAAGTTGAATTGTACAAATTCATACTTTTAGACTCATTTCCTGCAGTATCAACGGCCTTAATCATTGTATAATCATTCCAACCATTGATAGAATATGTTTTACATAAAGTTGAATTTGGACAAGATACCCAGGATCCATTTTTATAGCAAAGCCAACTATAGATACCAGAAGTATTATCTTTACCAGTAGCATTTACTGATACATTGCCAGTACCAACATTACATGCTTCCTTAGAAATTAAATCGGTTTTAATTACAGTAGTTTTGTAAGGTAAAAAGAAAATCCCAAATAAACCTACAAAACACATAAAAAGTAAAAAATTATTTTTCATAAATATCACCTTTATTTCATCGAATTATAAAATGAAAAGATTATAAATTAACTCACAAATCCTCACATTCTAATATATCTATATTATAGCAATATCAAGTTCTAAAGTAAATGGAAAAATTTTAAATTTTTCTAGTTAAAAAATTGACTTTGAACTATAAAAAAGATATACTTACAATATAAGGATAAAAGGTGATAGCAATGACTATAAAAAAAGACAGAAAAGGATTTTCTTTAGTTGAAATACTTGCTGCTATAGTAATACTAGGCTTATTATCATCAATTGCCATTGTAAGTGTAAACTATATACTTAAAAAGGCTGAAACAGAATATTATAAATCACAAATTGACGAGATAATATTAGCAGCTAAAAGTTATACCCAAGATAATCGTAATTCTTTACCAAAAAGAGTAGGTATGAGAACAGAAGTAACACTTAAATCATTACAAAATAAAAAATACATTGGTAAAGTAGTAGATAGACATAAAAATGAATGTGATGCAGAAGGAACTAAAGTACAAATATATAAATATGATAAAACACATTACAGTTATTCTGTCACTTTAGTATGTCCAAGTTATAATAATAAAACAAGTGAAAAAGCTGCAGAAGAAGCTGACATAAGTGTATCGTATGATGGAATTGATACGGAAAATATAGATTACACAAAGGTTTATGCTAAAGTAAATATCAAATACAATAATACCGATGATAATGATCTAAAAATAACAAGTTATAATTATATAATTTATAGAAATGAACAAGAAGTAAAAAACTCAGGAGATATAGAAGGAAAATTAAAAACAAATTTAGATATAAAAATACCATTGGAAAACTATACACCTGGAAATATTAAAATAAAAGTAATTGTTATTGATCAGTATGGAAATTCAACAGAAAAAGAATTTACAAAAAAAATAGAAAATAAAAATGCTCCAACATGTACTATTATTAAAGAAAATAAAGAATGGACAAATCAAACACCTATTGAAGTATCAGTAAAATGTATAAGTAAATCCAATAAAGGTTGTCAAAAAGATATTTATACTCAAGTTTTCACAGATTCTTCGCAAACAGGAACAATAGAAATGATGGATAAGGAAGGAAATAAGGGAGCTTGCCAAGTCAATACATATATTGATATGGAGCCACCTTCAACACCAGTAATTGATAATGAATATCATGATACCTGGGTAAATAAAAACTATACAATAAAAATAAGTTCAGTTGATGAAGAATCAGGTATTAAACAATTTGAATATCGTTATCCAAATTCAACTTTAACAGCGACAGATGGAAAGCCAGAAAATGAATGGCACGTCTGGGAAAACTCATCAAAAGATCCAGGAGATGAAACACCATTTGAAAGTACAGAATTTAAAAGAGAAAGAGGAGAAATACTAGAAGTAAGAGCAGTTGATAAAGCTGGTAATTATTCAGAAGTATCAACAACAATAATCAAAATAGATAAAACAGCACCAACGATATTAACAATAAATAATCCTTACCTAAATACTTGGTTCAATAAACAACAGTATGAAGCTAACACCGAAGCATACGTAGTAACAATAACATCACAAGATAATCTATCAGGTATATCATATGAACAATATAAATATCCAGAATCAACAAATTCATGGGTAAAGTATGATAACTCCGGTAATACAGATGAATCAACTAATAAAGAAAAGTATACATTCGTAACAACACCATTTAAAAAAGAAAGAAACGAAAAAGTAAGTTTTCAAGTATGTGATAGAGCTGGAAACTGTTCTGAAGGAGATTCATTCATTAAAATAGATAGAACACCTCCAACAATAACCATTTCAAATCCATATCCAAATTGGTTTAATAAATCTGATTATGAAAGTAATGCAGATGCATTCAAAATAACATCAACAGCCAAAGATTCAACATCAGGTCTAGCAAGTCATGATTATAAACATAGTGATGAATCAACTTGGACAACCAAGAATCTAACATCAACAAGTGCAGTTAAATCAGATAAAATTCAAACTGGACCATATAAAACAGAAATGAATAAGGGTTTAACATTTAGAGCATATGATGTAGCAGGAAATTATACTGAGTCATCAACTAACATAAAAGTAGATATAACAGCACCAAGTTGTAGTATAAGTGTTTCTTCAGGTACACTAGGTAACAATTCTTGGTATATATCAAATGTAAGTTTGAAATTATCTCATTCAGATTCAGATGTAAAATGTTATGGACTTGGAAAATCATCAAATGTAACTTGTGGCTCAACGGATACAGGAACACAGTCAGAAACAACAGGAACAACTTGGTATGGAATAGTTGAAGATAATGCAGGTAATAAAGCAACTTGTAAGTCAAGTCTAATAAAAGTAGATACAACAGCACCAAGTATAACATTGAGTTAAAAAAACAATGATAAAGCACTAGCAATCAGCAAGTGCTTTTTCTTTTACTTTATATAATATAAAAGATTGACTTTATACATAAAAAAAAGATATACTTATAACGTAAAGTAAAGGGTGATGTAGTATGAATAAGAAAAATAATAGAAAAGGTTTTTCATTAGTTGAAATACTTGCTGCTATAGTAATACTAGGCTTATTATCATCAATTGCCATTGTAAGTGTAAACTATATACTTAAAAAGGCTGAAACAGAATATTATAAATCACAAATTGACGAGATAATATTAGCAGCTAAAAGTTATACCCAAGATAATCGTAATTCTTTACCAAAAAGAGTAGGTATGAGAACAGAAGTAACACTTAAATCATTACAAAATAAAAAATACATTGGTAAAGTAGTAGATAGACATAAAAATGAATGTGATGCAGAAGGAACTAAAGTACAAATATATAAATATGATAAAACACATTACAGTTATTCTGTCACTTTAGTATGTCCAAGTTATAATAATAAAACAAGTGAAAAAGCTGCAGAAGAAGCTGACATAAGTGTATCGTATGATGGAATTGATACGGAAAATATAGATTACACAAAGGTTTATGCTAAAGTAAATATCAAATACAATAATACCGATGATAATGATCTAAAAATAACAAGTTATAATTATATAATTTATAGAAATGAACAAGAAGTAAAAAACTCAGGAGATATAGAAGGAAAATTAAAAACAAATTTAGATATAAAAATACCATTGGAAAACTATACACCTGGAAATATTAAAATAAAAGTAATTGTTATTGATCAGTATGGAAATTCAACAGAAAAAGAATTTACAAAAAAAATAGAAAATAAAAATGCTCCAACATGTACTATTATTAAAGAAAATAAAGAATGGACAAATCAAACACCTATTGAAGTATCAGTAAAATGTATAAGTAAATCCAATAAAGGTTGTCAAAAAGATATTTATACTCAAGTTTTCACAGATTCTTCGCAAACAGGAACAATAGAAATGATGGATAAGGAAGGAAATAAGGGAGCTTGCCAAGTCAATACATATATTGATATGGAGCCACCTTCAACACCAGTAATTGATAATGAATATCATGATACCTGGGTAAATAAAAACTATACAATAAAAATAAGTTCAGTTGATGAAGAATCAGGTATTAAACAATTTGAATATCGTTATCCAAATTCAACTTTAACAGCGACAGATGGAAAGCCAGAAAATGAATGGCACGTCTGGGAAAACTCATCAAAAGATCCAGGAGATGAAACACCATTTGAAAGTACAGAATTTAAAAGAGAAAGAGGAGAAATACTAGAAGTAAGAGCAGTTGATAAAGCTGGTAATTATTCAGAAGTATCAACAACAATAATCAAAATAGATAAAACAGCACCAACGATATTAACAATAAATAATCCTTACCTAAATACTTGGTTCAATAAACAACAGTATGAAGCTAACACCGAAGCATACGTAGTAACAATAACATCACAAGATAATCTATCAGGTATATCATATGAACAATATAAATATCCAGAATCAACAAATTCATGGGTAAAGTATGATAACTCCGGTAATACAGATGAATCAACTAATAAAGAAAAGTATACATTCGTAACAACACCATTTAAAAAAGAAAGAAACGAAAAAGTAAGTTTTCAAGTATGTGATAGAGCTGGAAACTGTTCTGAAGGAGATTCATTCATTAAAATAGATAGAACACCTCCAACAATAACCATTTCAAATCCATATCCAAATTGGTTTAATAAATCTGATTATGAAAGTAATGCAGATGCATTCAAAATAACATCAACAGCCAAAGATTCAACATCAGGTCTAGCAAGTCATGATTATAAACATAGTGATGAATCAACTTGGACAACCAAGAATCTAACATCAACAAGTGCAGTTAAATCAGATAAAATTCAAACTGGACCATATAAAACAGAAATGAATAAGGGTTTAACATTTAGAGCATATGATGTAGCAGGAAATTATACTGAGTCATCAACTAACATAAAAGTAGATATAACAGCACCAAGTTGTAGTATAAGTGTTTCTTCAGGTACACTAGGTAACAATTCTTGGTATATATCAAATGTAAGTTTGAAATTATCTCATTCAGATTCAGATGTAAAATGTTATGGACTTGGAAAATCATCAAATGTAACTTGTGGCTCAACGGATACAGGAACACAGTCAGAAACAACAGGAACAACTTGGTATGGAATAGTTGAAGATAATGCAGGTAATAAAGCAACATGTAAGTCAAGTCTAATAAAAGTAGATACAACAGCACCAACAGTCAACTTAAAGCTTGTCTCATCAAGTGATACAAGCACAAGTGTATATAGTAAATCTTTTACAGGAACTACATCAGCTTCAATTTCATCATGGCAAAACCAATTACTAAAAGATTATGTTACATTTTCAGATTCAGGTTCAGGTATATCAGGTAATCTAACTGCTGGCTATAATAGCCCAGGAGCCACATCTTCAAACACAACTATAAGTTCTAGCAATATAAATACAAATAGAACGTCAGGTAGCTATTCTGGAGTAATTGTTGAAGGATATCGATATATGGAATATTCTGTATCAGATAATGCAGGTAATAAAACACTTGTTAAATTTAAAGTAAATATCGATACTACAGATCCAACTTGTGATATTAGTGTTTCTGGTACACAAGGTAATAATTCATGGTATACAAGTAATCCTACAATATCATTAAGTAAAAGTGATTCAGGACCATCAGGTATATCATCATTTGGACTAAGCACATCCGGATATACAATAAATAGTACCAGTTCTAAAACTCAATCATCTGATACAACAGGTACAGGAACATGGTATGGAAAAGTAACAGATAAAGCTGGTAATTATGCCACATGTACTCATTCATCAATAAAAGTAGATACAACAGCACCGGAAGGCCATATAACAATGTTAAACCAAGATGTGTATAGTTCATATAACTTTGGAACCGTAAAATCAAAAGTTTCATCGTTGGAAATAACTGGTTCAGATAAAACATCAGGTATCGTAACATCCGGTAATATTAGATTTAATGAAGCCGGACTATCATCATGTAGTTATTCTGACACTTTAAAATATACTAAACAATACACTTTAACATCAGGAAGTTATACTCTTAGCAATCCGTTAACATCAGATGGTTGTCGTTATATAAATGTAACATTAACAGATAAAGCTGGTAATAGTAAAGAAATAAAAGCACTAGTAAATCAAAGTACAGCACCTGTTGATAATAACCCTGATGGTGTCTGCACATACATAGATATTAATGTAAGAACATCAAAAGATGTAAATGGAAATGCTATTTCATGGAATAACTGTAATTGCGGTACAGTCGACACAACACCCCACACAACAGCCCACTATATTGTTTGTAAATACAATGGTAAATATTATGACAAAAGATATTATTATAGAACAATAAAAGGCGACTCAAATACAGATATAAGTCCTACATTTGTCTGCCCAAATGCTCTAAATTCAGGAGATGTAGGTAAAATAAATGCAGGTGAAGAGATAACTAGAAAAGTAGGTGGAGTAAAATACAAATTCTTAACGACATCTCAAAGTAGTACAATAACTTGGTGGGCACAATATAAATTTTAATTAAAAGCAACTATACCATATCAATTCAAAGGATGTGATTTAAAAAAATGAAAAAGAAACAGAAATATCTAATAGTACTTATCATAATAGCGATACTTTTACTTGGTACAGGATTATTCCTTCTTGTGAGTAATCCTTCTACCAAGAAACTAAAAGATAATACAAAAAGTAATAAAGACTATTTTGATAATATAACTGGTAAACATTGTATAAAAAATCTATGTATAGAGTCAGTAGAAGTTAGTTATATAATTGAACAAAAACAAGGTAATCTAAAATTTAAACTTACAAATACAGATAAAAGTAAAAAACAAGAATCAGGTAGTTTTACTTTTACACCTAACTCATCAACAGAATTAATAGCTTATTATGATGAAATACCAGCAGGAGAATCAGTAGATGTAAAAATTACTTTTGCTGATAAAAAAGTAATTAATATGACTGATTATAAATTATCCAACTTAGAAACAGGTACATATGACAAAATATAATAAACGTAAAGCACTAACTTTCTAGTGTTTTTTTCTTGAATGAAAACCAGATATATAATATTATGAATATATGAACAAATAATCATATAAGAGGTGAATATGAAACTACATAGTAAAGAACTGCTATATGGACTTAGTGAGTTCTATAAAATATTTGGAGACCAAACTAGATTAAGAATACTCGACGCTTTATTAAATAAACCATTATGTGTAAGTGAAATAAGTGAACTACTTGACATGACTCAGTCAGCGATATCACATCAATTAAAAAACTTACGTGCATCAAATCTTGTAAAAACGGAGAAAATAGGAAAAAACGTATATTACAGTATTAGTGATGAACATATAAAAATAATATTAAAATATGGATTAGAACACATATCGGAGGTATTGTAATGAAAAAAATATTTAATGAAGACCTAACTAAAATAATTATAAGTATAATTTTATTTATAATTTCACTATTTTTACCAAGTACACCTAAATTAATTTTTCTAATATTAAGTTATATAATCATAAGTTATGAAATATATATGGAAGCCTTTGAAGGTCTAAAAGAAAAAGATATTTTTAATGAAGATTTTCTTATGATTCTAGCAACCATAGGAGCCTTCGCAATAGGTAGTTATCAAGAAGCAGTAATGGTAATGTTACTATTTGAAATAGGTGAGTACTTATCAGATTTAGCTGTTGCGAATAGTAAAAAATCAATTACTAAGTTAATGGACTTACGTAGTGAAACAATCAATTTATTTAAAGCTGGTGAAATAGAAAAAGTATCAATAAAAAAAGCTAAACTAGATGATATATTCGTTGTTTTACCAGGTGAAAAAGTAGCCCTAGATGGAATTGTCATAGAAGGTACTAGTTATCTAGATACATCATCATTAACTGGAGAATCAACTCCTAGAAAAGCAACTGTTAATGATTTAGTATTATCAGGTACTATTAATAAAGATTCAATATTAAAAGTAAAAGCAACATCAACATATAAAACTTCAACAGCAAGTAGAATAATTGATTTAATAGAAAATTCTAATAATAAGAAAACAGATACAGAGAACTTTATTCGCAAATTTTCGAGAATATATACTCCAATAATTGTAGTCTTAGCTATAATTATTGCTATAATACCAAGTCTTATAGTTGGAAATTTTCAAACCTGGCTATATAGAGCTTTAGTCTTTTTAGTAACATCATGTCCATGTGCTTTAGTAATATCTGTACCATTAGGATACTTTTCTGGAATAGGTAGAGCTAGTAAAGAAGGAATTCTAATCAAAGGAAGTAGAGAATTAGAACGTCTTGCTAATATCGATTATTTAGCCTTAGATAAAACTGGAACAATAACTGAAGGTGTATTTGAAGTTACAAAAGTAGAAAGTAAAAACTTAAAAGAAAAAGAATTTATTCAATTAGTAGCGTCAGCTGAAGCTAATTCAATTCATCCTATTGCGAAAGCTATAGTTAACTACAATAAAGAAAAAGTTTTACCATCAAGTAATCATAAAGAATATTCAGGAAAAGGTATATCTTCTACAATTGATAATAAAGAAGTATTACTTGGTAATAAAAAATTAATGGATGAAAATAATATTAAAATACCTACAGAAAAATCTTTAGGAACTGTAATATATGTCGCAATTAATAATAAGTATGAGGGTTATATTGTAATATCAGATCGTATTAAAAAGAGTAGTTATAAACTATCAGCTTTAAAAGATGATTTCAAAGATATTATGATTTTATCAGGTGATAATGAAGATATAACTTCAGCTATCGCCAAAGAAGTAAAAATAAAAACATATTATAATAATTTATTGCCAGTAGATAAAGTAAATAAAATAAAAGAATATCAAAAACAAGGTTTAGTAATGTTCATTGGTGATGGTATTAATGACGCTCCAGTAATTAAAATATCTGATATAGGAGTATCCATGGGTAATCTTGGATCTGATGCCGCAATAGAAGCAAGTGATATCGTTATTATGCAAGATGATTTGTCAAAAGTAAAAACAGCTTTAAATGTTTCAAAACTAACAAAGCACAAAGTAAAAGCCAGTATCATTTTTGCTTTAATTGTAAAGTTCATTGTCTTAGCTTTAGGTATCTTTGGTATAAGTACAATTTGGATGGCTGTATTTGCCGATGTAGGTGTAACATTACTTACAGTCTTAAATGTTTTAACAATATTATGGAAGAAAGTTTAAAAGACTTTCTTTTTATGTTATACTTAAATAAAGATAAGGAGAGTATTAATGAGAAGAAGTATCATAAGTGCAATTTTATTTGTAGTAGCTGGAATATTTTATCTTATTGCGGCAATGAAAGGGAATATTCCAATATATTATATTTTTAGTATTTTATTACTATTGTTTGGTGGACTTTACATTAAAAGAGCTTTTACTGAAAAGAAAGTAGAGGATGAATCAAAAATAAAAAATAGCAAACCAAAAAACAATAAATTAAAAACTGTTGATATTAAAAATATAAAAGTAAATGAAGTGAAAAAAGATACAAATAAAGAAAAAAAGAGTAATAGTAAATCTAGTAAACAAAAATAATAAGTAAAAGTTATGAAATAACTCTATCTAATGATGGAGTTTTTTTTGTGTGATTCTTGAACTTTATATATTGACAAACAAATGTTTGCATTGTAGTATAGTAAGACAAGATTATGGAAGTGTGTTGTATGACCGTAATTAATACATAAAGAAAGGAGAATAAAAATGAACAAAATAAAAGAATATACTGAAAAAATGTTTGAGGAAATCAAACACATTGATGAATATGGTAATGAGTATTGGTATGCTAGAGAACTTTCAAAGGCTTTAGAATACAGAGATTGGAGAAATTTTTTAAAGGTTTTAAAGAAAGCAAAAGAAGCCTGTGAAAACTCTGGAATTAATGTAGATGTACAACTTGTTGAGGTCAACAAGTTGTCAAAAAGAAACAATAATGCTGTTGCTAATATACAAGACTTTAAACTTACAAGATACATGTGTTATTTAATTGTACAAAATGCTGATCCGAGTAAAGAAGTTATTGCTTTAGGACAAACTTATTTTGCAATACAAACAAGAAGGCAAGAACTAACAGAAAAAGAATATTCAATGTTAACTGAAGATGAGAAAAGATTTTATCAAAGAAATTTAACTAAAAAAGGTAATTATTCATTGAACATTGCTGCCAAAAATGCAGGAGTTAAAAATTTTGATAAATTTCACAATGCAGGATATAAGGGATTATACAACGGAGAAACCGCAAGTGATATTGCTAAAAGAAAAAAAATTAGGTATAGAGAAGACATATTAGATAATATGGGAAGTGAAGAATTAGCTGCCAATCTTTTTAGAATTACGCAAACTGAGTCAAAACTAAAAAAAGAAAATATCAAATCTGAAAACGATGCTAATAAAACACATTACGAAATAGGTAAAAAAGTTCGGAAAGCAATTGCTGACATTGGAGGAACAATGCCAGAAGATTTACCAACACCAGATAAAAGTTTAAAAGAACTAGAAAAAGAAAATAAAAAAATAATAGATCAAATATATAAAATAAAGGATTGAAAATACATTGCCAAAATACTTAGAAAAAATATATAATAAGTATATAGTATAGGACATAAAAAAGTTAACACAGTATTTCAAATGAAAAGTGTCATATTATTTATAAATACTATAAAAACTAACTAAAGAAAAGAAGGTAAAATAAAATGAATATTATTGCTAAAAAATGTAACATTGTTGAATTAGATGTAGATATTATTGTAAATGCTGCCAATAAAACATTACTTGGTGGCGGTGGAGTAGATGGTGCTATTCATCGTAAAGCAGGAAAAGAACTATTAGCTGAATGTAGAACCTTACATGGCTGTGAAACAGGTGAAGCTAAAATGACATCTGGCTATAACTTACCGGCTAAAAAAATAATTCACACCGTTGGCCCAGTTTATAGAGACGGAACAAAAGGTGAAAAAAAACTACTAGAAAACTGCTATAAGAATAGTCTTTTACTAGCCGAGGATTATCGTCAAGAAAATAATCTTGAAGAAGTAACTATAGCTTTTCCTTGTATTAGTACAGGCGTTTATGGTTATCCAAAAGAAGAAGCAGCTGATGTTGCTATTAAAACTGTAAAAGATTTCAATAATGACAAAATAAATGTTATATTTGTTTGTTTTGAAGATAAAGATTATGAAATATATACAAGGAAATTAAATCAATGAAAGTTTTAACTATAAAAGAACCATTTGCTAGTCTTATTAAAGATAAAAAGAAATTTATTGAAACAAGATCCTGGAAAACAAAATATCGAGGAGAACTTTATATTCACGTTGGATTAAGCACCTATAAAAAAGATGCTGGTGAAAAATTATACTTAGAGCTTGTTAAAGAAACAAAAATAAATCCAGGTAAAATAATTTGTAAATGTAATCTTGAAGACTGTATTTATATGACTGAAGAATTTATAGCTGACTTAAAACAAAATAATTATCAAGAATATGTACTGGGAGACTACAAAGTAGGTAGATATGCCTGGGTACTAACTGATATTAAGCCGTTAGAAAATCCAATTGAAGCAAAAGGTAAATTAAATTTATGGAACTTCGATAATAATAAATAAAAATTCTGTATTTTTTATTATAATTAATGCGGAAAAATATCGTCTGCATTTTTCGGATATATGTTATAATTGTATTATGGAGGTAAACATTATGCCAAACATTATTGATTATGCCAAATATTATGGAACAAAATCATTTGAGGAAGTTCCTTTTAATGATATAGATGCTTTAATTTTAGGGAAAATTTCATACCTTAATTTTTCAGATGTTAAAGAATTACTTCCAAACACTATTGAAAATGCAGGTAAAGCTTATTTTTATAGTATGACAAATGAAAAAGTAAAAAATAAGAAAAACGTTTATAAATATACTCATAATCTCTTTGGAAGTATAAAAAACACAGCAAGGTTCAAAGATATTCAAATGATTAATTATGAAAGAATAGTAGATTCAGAAAAACAATTTGGAGCTATAACATTTAAGTATAATGATTGGATATATATATCTTATGAAGGAACAAATGAATACATATCTGGCTGGCGTGAAGACTTTGATTTATCAAATAAATATCCTGTGCCTAGCCAACAACTAGCAATCGACTACTTAAATAACGCTGCAAAAGGTGAGAAAAAAATTTATGTTGGTGGACATTCTAAAGGTGGTAATCTATCAGTAGTTGCTGCTATGGAAGCAACAAAAAGTGTCAAAGAAAAAATAGTTACTGTTTACGACTTTGACGGTCCAGGTGTTAGAGAAAAAGAATTTGATAGTGAAAAGTTCCAACAACTAATTCCTAAAATAAAAAAATATGTACCAAAGGGCAGTCTAATAGGTATGATTTTATTCTCAACTCCAAACTATTATGTAGTTGATAGTAACTATAAAGGAATATCACAACATCACGCTGTATCATGGCAATGTTTTGGTAGCTACTTTATCTTAGAAAAGCAAAGTAAGAGCAGTCTTAATTTTGCCAAATCTATAAAAGAATTTCTAAAAGAGTCTGGCGAAGACAATATGAGAGACTTTGTCTCAACCGTCTTTGAAATTCTAAAAGAGGCTGATATTACTACGACAGAAACGGTAACTATAAAGAAAATAATTAAATGTCTAAATTGTGTAAGACAAGGAAAACTTGATAAAAATACTAAAGATAAACTTTTAAAATTATTTAATATAGTTTTAGCACTGTATACTGGTAAATAAAAAAGGAGTTACCAATATGAATAAAAAAATAACTATTGGAATATTTAATGATTCATTCTTTCCAATGACTGATGGAGTATGCTTAGTTGTTGATAATTATGCCAGACATTTATTAAAACATGCAAACGTTATTGTCTTTGTACCTAACTATATAGGAAAAGAATATGATGATAGTGTTTTCCCATATAAAGTAGTAAGGTGCAACTCCCTAAAAACATTTTTCTTAGATTATTCACTACCTACTCCAAAACTTGATATTAAATTTAAAAAAGAATTAGAAAAATATAAATTAGATATCGTCCATATTCATTCACCATTTACTATAGGTGAAGCTGGACTTAGATATGCCAAAAAACATAATGTTCCTTG
Organism: bacterium; assembly: GCA_963589235.1. Taxonomy (GTDB): domain Bacteria; phylum Bacillota_I; class Bacilli_A; order RF39; family UBA660; genus CAG-877. The sequence goes on from CAVAJX010000076.1 coordinate 14,493, forward strand.
TATTGCGACTATGCATAGTCAATTTAAACAAGATTTTTTAAAAGCCGTAAAGTCTGAACGGTTTGCTACAAAACTAAATAATAGATTAATAAAAATATTTAATAAATGTGATGAATGTTGGGCCGTAAATAGTGAGGTAGCTAAGATTTTTTATGAAGACTATCATTATAAATGTTTACCAAGAGTTATGAATAACGCAACGGAAATGAAATTAGTAGCTGAACCAAAAATAGCTAGAAAATATATAAATGAAAAATACAATATAAAAGATAACGAATTAGTATTTATTTTTGTAGGTAGAATAAACACTTTAAAAAATATCTTTTTCATAGTAGATTCTTTAAAGTTATTAAAAACCAAAAAGCCAAGACTAAAATTTAAAATGTTATTTGTAGGCTCTGGTCAAGATGAAGAAAAATTAAAACAAAAAATATCTGAGTTAGATATGGAAAATGACATAATTATGACCGGTAAAGTAACTGACAGAGAACTTTTATCATACTACTATAATCGTGCCGACATTATGTTATTCCCATCAATATATGATTCATCATCAATTGTTCAAATAGAAGCCGCTTCTCAAAAAACACCTACAATATTTTTAGAAAATACGGCAACGAGTGCCACAGTAACTAATAATGTTAATGGTTTCTTATCTAAAAATACAATTGAAGACTATACCAATAAAATTATCGAAGTAATTGAAAATAAAAAACTTTATAAAGAGGTAGCTGAAAATGCTTACCGAGATTTATATAAAAACTGGGATGATACAGTAGAAGAAGCTTATCATCTTTATCAAGAAATGATTAATAAAAAGAAAATATAAAAAAATAGAGGCATAAAACTAAGAAAGTTTTAATTAGAAAAAATTCTTGAAAAATACAGGGAGATAAACGAAAATTAGACGTACATTTCAAAAACGTTAAAATAGAGTAAATAATTTAATAGAATACGAAAAATTTAGAAACAGATTACTTTTTAGAAGTATATAATATGATGATATAAAAATAACTATAAAGTAAATGAATAGTAAGGAGACTGTTATGAAATTAAAAAAATGGCACAGTACTGAAAAAGAAGAAGTTTTAGAAATATTAAAAAGTAATGAATCAGGCCTTGATGAAAAAGAAGTCAAACTAAGACAAGAAAAGTATGGTAAAAATGAACTACCAAAAGGTAAAACTCCATCTTTAATTAAAATATTTATAGAACAATTATTAGATCCAATAGTCTTATTATTAGTTTTTGCTTTTGTTTTTTCTCTTATAATAAAAGAAAATATAGATGCAATTGCGATAGCGTTCATCATTTTAGTAGACCTAATACTAGGAACTTTTCAAGAATGGAAAGCCAATAAAAATGTTGAAGCTCTAACAAAACTTATTGAATTAAGAACTAAAACCCTACGTTCAGGAAAAGAAATAGAAGTTCATTCATCAAATTTAGTACCTGGAGATATGGTTCTTTTATCATCAGGAGATAAAATAAGTGCTGACTTAAGATTAATAGAAGTAAATAATCTAACAATTGATGAATCTGTTTTAACAGGAGAAAGTACAAGTGTATCTAAAACATCTTCTACTATAAATAAAGATGTAATCCTAGCCGAAAGAAAAAATATGGCCTATGCTGGTACCAGTGTCTTATCTGGAAGAGGACTAGGAATTGTTACCGCAACAGGTCTAAATACAGAACTAGGTGAAATAGCTCAAAAAGTAAATACAACAAAAGATACCAAGTCTCCATTAACAATTAGAATGGAAAAGTTCTCAAAACAAATAACATTTTTAGTAGTTGCGATAGCCATTATAATTACAGTAGTCTTATATTCAAAAGGAACATCTGGTAGTGAAATATTTTTATCAGTTATAGCCTTATCAGTATCAGCTATGCCAGAAGGTCTACCTTTAGCACTTACCATGGCTCTAACAATAGGTTCAAATCGTATGAGTAAGAATAATGTTATTGTAAAAAAACTTAATTCTGTAGAAAGCTTAGGCAGCTGTACTGTAATCGCAACAGATAAAACAGGAACCCTTACTGTAAATGAACAAACTGCTAAAAAAATAGTTTTGCCAGATAACAGTGTTTTTGATATAGAAGGAACAGGATATAACGATAAAGGAAAAATAATTCCTTTAGAAAATGCCAATATAGAGGACGCAAAATATATTAGTAAACTAGGAGTACTAAATAATGAAGCAAGTCTAAAAAAAGTAAAAGATGACTATGAATACATTGGTGATTCCATTGATATAGCGTTCCTTGCTTTAGGACAGAAGTTGCAAATTAATATTGATGATATAGAAATAACCAATCGAATAAATTATGAATCAGAAAATAAATATTCAGCTGTTTATTATAAAGAAAATGGAAATGATTATTGTACAGTTAAAGGTTCTTTAGAAAAAGTATTAGAATTTTGTACAACAATGAAAGTAAATAACGAGACAAAAAAAATAGATGTTGAAAAAATAAAAAAACAACATGAAGATTTAGCAAGTTCAGGGTACCGAGTTATTGCTTTAGCGGCAGGTAAGAACAAATCTAATAAACCAGAGCAGTTAACATTTGAAGGACTAGTTGCTTTTATAGACCCTATAAGAGAAGAAGTAACCAAGTCTATAAACGACTGTAAAAATGCCGGTATAAAAGTAATAATGATAACAGGAGATCATCCCTTAACAGCTTATTCTATTGCCAAAGACTTAGGGTTAGTTGAAAGCTTTGATGAAGTTACATCTGGAAAAGAATTAGATGAATATCTTGAAAAAGGTAAAAAAGATTTTGATAAGTTTGTTAAATCAAAAAAAATCTTTACTAGAGTAACACCTATAAATAAATTGGAAATTGTAGAATCGTATAAAAGACAAGGAGAATTTGTTGCGGTAACTGGAGATGGTGTAAATGATGCTCCAGCTATAAAATCAGCAAACATTGGTATAGCCATGGGCTCTGGAACTGACGTTGCCAAAGAAACATCTTCCATGATAATTTTGAATGATGATTTTTCATCAATTGTTTTAGGAATAAAAGAAGGACGAAATGCTTATAGTAACATTCGTAAAGTATGTTATATGCTATTATCTTGCGGTGTTGCAGAAGTTTTATTCTTCCTATTATCAATAATATTAGACATGCCAATGCCTTTAGTAGCCATCCAATTACTATGGCTAAATATTGTAACAGATGGTCTTCAAGACTTTTCATTATCATTTGAAAAATCAGAAGAAAATATCATGAATGAAGCACCAAGAAACCCTAAAGAGTCATTATTCAATAAAGAATTATTTAGTGAAGTACTAATCTCTGGATTATCAATTGGTATTATAGTATTCATAGTATGGAATTACTTATTAAACACAATAAATATGCCAGTAAAGATTGCAAGAGGATATGTTGTAACCTTAATGGTATTTATACAAAATATGCATGTTCTAAATTGTCGTAGTGAAAATTCATCAGTATTAAAAGTACCATTAAAAACAAATCCATTAATAATATTTAGTATAGTATCAGCCTTATTCTTACAAGTGCTTTTTAGTGAAGTACCATTCTTAAGTAAATTCTTACAAACAACCAGTATACCAATAACACATATGCTAATATTATTTGTAATTTCTACTATAATAATATTTATAATGGAAATATACAAATACATAAAAAGAAAAAGTATAAAATCAATAGAATGACCCTTAAAATCATTCTATTGATTTTAAAAAAGTTCTCAATAAAGTAAATATAATGGTATAATAAAACAATCTAACTAATACTTATAAACAGGAGGTAATATTGTGAACGAAAGACAGTCAGTATTAGAAATAAGTACAAAAGCATTTAAACATAATGTTGAAGAAATAAAAAAATTAATAGGTCCTAAAAAGAAAATAATGTATGTTATGAAGGCTAATGCCTATGGTACATACTTAAATAAAAATATAGATGTTATCAAAGACTTTAATATAATCGCAACAGCTATTGTAAAAGAGGCTGTTGAATTAAGACTTTCAGGCTTTAAAAATAAGATTTTTGTTTTAAATCAACCATATGTAGAAGATATTGAAAACATCATTAATTATGACGTTACTATAGGAGTAGCTGATTTAAACTTTATAAAAGAACTTTCAAAAAGAAAAGATAAATTTACTATTCATTTAGAATTAGAAACAGGTATGGGAAGAACTGGTATTGCCTTAACTGATTTAGACAATGTTCTAAAATTTTTAAAACAAACAAATAATATTGAAGTAGAAGGTGTATATACACATCTATCTGTTCCTGATACAGATGAAAAATTCACAAATAAACAAATGGAATTATTTAAAATTGGTGTGTCCAAAATAAAAGAATATTATAAAGATTTAAAATATATTCATGCCTCAGCTTCTAATGGTATCTTAAATGTTGAAGATGATTTTTGTAATCTTGTAAGACCAGGTATTTTACTATATGGCTATCTACCTTCAACTAAATTAAAAAGACAAATTAATTTACAGCCTGTTGCTAAACTAAAATCAAGAATTTTGTTTATTAAAAAAATAGAAAAAGATACAAGTATTAGTTATGGAAGAACGTTTATTTCAACTGATAAAATGACAATTGCTACAATTGGTATTGGCTACGCTGATGGCATAAGAAGAAATCTTTCAAATATTGGCAAAGTAATAATAGCTGGTAAAAAGTCTAACATGATAGGCACTATATGTATGGATTCATTTATGACAGATGTTACAGATATTGATAATGTTAAAGTAGGTGACTATGTTTATATTTGGGATAATGAAAAAATAAAATTAGAAGACATAGCTAATCAATGTAATACAATTAGTTATGAAATCTTATCAACAATTTCTAATCGTGTACCCAGAGTATTTGTTGATTAAATAATATATTTTTTCAAGTAGGAAGTGATGCAATATGGAACAAGAAAAAATAGGAAAATTTATAAAAAAATTGCGTAAAGAAAATAACCTTACACAAAAAGATTTAGCTGAAAAATATGGTGTAACATATCAGGCAGTTAGTA